>JACQHO010000020.1 GCA_016198945.1 Nitrospirota bacterium
GCGGAAAGGGACCGCCTGGGATTAAAGCCATCTCCCGCCCGTCCCTTCCCTTGATGAATTGAATGTCTTTAAATCGTGAATCATCCCTCATCTGGGGAGAGGGAGGAACCGGCATGGGCGGCTCGGGCGGTTTGCTCGACCCACAGCCCAGTGCGAAAATCATCTGCAGGAAGGTCAAAGTGAGGGTCGGAGCGGAAAATCGGGTCAATCTCAATAAATCCATTCGGCCATTCTATTCGAATCCCATGGAAGCGTCAATATTGTCTTCCAGGTTCCGCTGGTTTACAATGGCCCCATGTATTTCGAGGTGGATGAAAATACGAACTGGCCGGGGTCGGTCTCGATGCGGTTTAAGGAACTGGGACCGGCGAGGGCGATCAAACAGCTTCGGGTGAGCGACCGGAAAAACGGCGATGAACTCTGCTGGGTGACCGGATGGCGGGATGATCCAAAGGGGCCTCTCTGCCCGGCTTATGCCCAGCCTGTGGAAGAGTCCGGACAGGGCCTGGCCTATCTTATTTTCGGCGGGAACTGGGGAATCCGGCTGAAGCCCGTTACCCTGAAGGAAGACTGGGATCTCTCAAGCCCCGATCAATGGGGCGAGGCATTTTTATTGATCAGTGATCCGCGCAGCGTCATCCACTCGGATGAGCCGCCGAACCCTTAATCACTCTTCGGATCGAACAACCCGATCTGGACCACCTCTTCCTGAGTGAACGGGATCGGATAGTGCCCGCTGAAACAGGCGGTGCAGTATTTGTTGGTCTTGTGCGGAACGGCTTCGAGCATCCCGTCCATGCTCAGGTAGGCCAGGCTGTCGGCCGTGATGTAGGACCGTATCTCTTCGATCGAGTGGCTGGATGCGATCAGTTCGGACCGCGTCGGCGTGTCGATCCCGTAGTAACAGGGCGAGATGATCGGCGGCGAGCTGATCCGCAGATGGACCTCGCGCGCGCCGGCGTGACGGATCATCTTGATAATCTTCCGACTGGTCGTCCCCCGGACAATCGAATCGTCCACCACCACGACGCGCTTTCCCTTCAAAACATCCTGGACGGCATTCAGCTTGATCTTCACGCCGAAATGGCGGATCGCCTGTTCCGGCTCGATGAACGTCCGGCCGACATAATGGTTCCGGATCAGCCCGGTCTCATAACGGAGATTGCCGGCCTCGGCATATCCCAGCGCGGCCGGCACCCCGGAATCCGGAACCGGGATCACGATATCGGCCGGCACGGCCGTCTCGCGGGCCAGCTGCCGTCCCAGGTTTTTGCGGATCTCGTAGACTTGATGATCGAAGACGCGGCTGTCCGGGCGGGAGAAATAGACATACTCGAAAACACAGAAGGCAGGGTCCGTCTTGGGAAAGGGTTTATAGGAGGTCAGCCCGTTTTCATTGATCAGGACCAGTTCGCCCGGCTCGACGTCTCGGATGAATTCGGCGTCGATCAGATCGAAGGCGCAGGTCTCGGAGGCCAGGACCCAGGCGTCCTTCACGCGGCCGAGCGAAAGCGGCCGCAGGCCGTACGGGTCTCTCGCCCCGACCAGCCCGTGCTCGGTCAGGATCACGAGGGAGTAGGCGCCCTTCACACGGTGAAGCGCCTCCGTCAGCCGCCCGATGATGTCCTTCTGCCGGGACTGCGCCATGAGGTGGATGATGACTTCGCTGTCGGAGGTGGACTGAAAGATCGCGCCGTAGGCCTCGAGCTCATCCCGAAGGAAGGCGGCATTCGTCAAGTTGCCGTTGTGCGCCAGAGCCAGCATGCCCAGCGCGAAATTCACCATGATCGGCTGGACGTTTTTGAGATGGTTCTCGCCTGTTGTGGAATAGCGGTTGTGACCGATCGCCGACGTGCCTTTCAGATGACCGAGCCGCTCTTTATTGAAAAGGTCCGAGACCAGACCGACCCCTTTTTCCTGGTGGAACGTCTTTCCATCCCAGGAGACGATGCCGGTCGCTTCCTGTCCGCGGTGTTGCAACGCGTACAGGCCGAGGTAGGTCATGTTCGCCGCATCTTTCGAACCCGTGATTCCGAAGATGCCGCACTCTTCGTGAAATTTATCGAACATCGGTTTGACCTTCCTGCGCCCGTCCCTGGAAATACGACTCAATCGCCCCTTCCCAAGCCGTCTCCATCTCCCGGACCGATAGGTCGATCAACGGCCGGTCCCGGCCCTCGATGCGAACCGTCAATCGGTCGCCTCCGACCCGTCCGATCACGGCAAAGGGCACGCCCTCCTCCCGGCAAAGCGCTTCCAGTTCCTCAAGACGTCTCTCTTCAACGGTGACGACCATTCTGGATTGAGACTCTCCGAAAAGATGGGCGTCCTTGCGAATCGGAAGATCGGGAAGCAAGACCGACGCGCCGAGCGGCCGCCCGGACATCCGTCCGGACAGAATCGCCGCCTCGGCCAACGTGACCGCCAGCCCGCCCTCCGAGCAGTCATGCGCCGATTTAATTATACCCGCCCCCATTGCGTCTAAACAACTCTTTTGCAATGCCTTCTCCGCGGCCAGGTCCAGAAGCGGCGGGAACCCTCCCTCGCGCGAATGCAACTGCTTCAGATACTCGCTTCCTCCGAGCTCTTCCTTCGTCTCGCCCAGTAAAACGACACGGTCGCCTTCATCGCGAAAACCCGGCCGAACGACGCGCTCGACGTCGTCGATCAATCCCACCACCCCGACAATGGGAGTGGGATAAATTCCAATGTCATGAGTCTCATTATAAAAACTGACGTTCCCGCTCACCACCGGGATCTCCAGCTCCCGGCAGGCATCCGCGATCCCTTCGACCGACATCGCAAACTGCCACATCACATCCGGCCGTTCGGGATTGCCGAAATTAAGGCAGTCGGTCAGCCCGATCGGCCGGGCCCCGGCGCAGACGACGTTTCGGGCCGCCTCGCAGACCGCGATCACGCCGCCTCGATACGGATTGAGGATGCCGTAGGCGCCGTTCCCGTCCACGCTGAGGGCCAGCGCCTTGCGCGTTCCCTTGATTCGAACCACCCC
>JACQHO010000022.1 GCA_016198945.1 Nitrospirota bacterium
GTTGTTGAAAATAAAATCTTGCCGGCGTAGCTCAGTGGTAGAGCAGCTGATTCGTAATCAGCAGGTCGGTGGTTCAATCCCACTCGCCGGCTCCATTATTTCGATCGGTTACACGGAACCCCCAACCGCGCCACCCGCCGATTGTGTCAAAATTGTGTCAGACGGCCTCTTCGCGTCAAGGATTTCTACTCCTTGGTAATGTGGGTGCGCATGACCGCCGTGATTTGACATTTATCGGATATATGATATACAGTTGTAACGTCCTGCCATTATCCACAACGGAACATCCGGTTGTAACAACACACTGCAGAGAAGGGGCTCTGTAGTTGCGAGACGCGGTGTGGAGCCATGGCCCTCTTCCCCTGTCAGAACTTCGTATTCCTCTCTTCCTGTCTCTCCGTGTTCTTCAGGCGGTTGGGCAAGGGCGAGACGAATACGCCGCATCCGTCGTTTAGGGAATCCTCGTCTTATATCTTTACTCGAACTCTTTTCAAAACCAGAGGTCTTGGATGGGAAAGCCCCTTCGCGTCTTGATTGTCGAAGATTCGGAAGACGACGCCGCGCTGCTCGTCCGAGAGTTGCGCTGGAACAACTATGACCCGACGTTTAAACGGGTGGAGACCGCTCAAGGCATGAGCGCCGCGCTCGCGAGAGGACCATGGGACGTCATCATCTGCGATTATAACCTGCCGCATTTCAGCGCGCCGGTGGCCTTAATGATGGTGCAACAAAGTGGACTCGATTTGCCGTTTGTCATTGTATCCGGCAGCATCGGGGAGGACGTCGCGGTGGCCGCCATGAAGTCCGGCGCCCATGACTATGTTATGAAAGGCAATCTGAAACGTCTGGTTCCGGCCGTCGAGCGGGAGATCCGCGAGGCAACCGTGCGACGGGAGCGCAAACGGGCCGAAGAAGCGCTCAAACTGTTTCGAACGTTGATCGATCGATCCAACGATGCCATTGAGGTGGTTGATCCGGAAACAGGCCGTTTCCTCGACTGCAATGAGAAGGCCTGGCAGGATATTGGCTACAGTCGCGAGGAACTTCTGTCGCTGAGAGTTTCCGATATTGATCCCACCATTGACCCGCCCTCATTTTCAAAGGTCATTGAGGACCTGCGGAAATCAGGTTTTTTGATCTCGGAAGGTTACCACCGACGGAAGGACGGGTCGACGTTCCCTGTGGAAGTGAACATAAAATATGTCCGGCTTGATCGGGACTACGTCGTCGCCGTGGTTCGCGACATCACCGAGCGCAGGCAGGCGGAGGAGGTGGTTCAGCGTATGTCCCATTATGACACGCTGACCGGCCTTCCAAACCGCGCCACGCTCTACAACCATCTGCTGAATGCGATTCGAACCGACGCCGGAAAAGGCAAACCATTGGCGTTGCTGCTCATGGACCTGGACCGGTTCAAAGAGATCAACGATACGTTGGGGCATGACCGGGGCGATGAGATTTTAAGGCAGGTGGGCCGCCGGGTGCAGGAGGTGGTATTTGACCGGGACATTGCGGCGCGTCCGGGCGGGGATGAATTTTCGGTTCTGTTGCTGAACATGTCACATTCGAAGGATATCGACGTGGCGGTTGACAAGATCCTGAAAGCGCTGGATCCGCCGTTTCTGATCGAGAACCTTCCGATCCGGATTGAGGCCAGCATCGGCATCGCGCTTTATCCCGATCACGGCCAGGCGGCCGAGATCTTGTTTCGACGGGCCGACATTGCGATGCATATCTCCAAACGGGTCGGAAGCTCTTACGTCATGTACGATCCGGCCCAGGACAAGCACAGCCCGCAGCGTCTCGCTCTGATGGGAGAACTGCACGATGCCATTGAGCACGAGGAGCTTGTTCTGTTTTATCAGCCCAAGGTCAGTCTGAAAACCCGACAGACCATCGGGGTGGAAGCGCTGGTGCGCTGGAAACATCCGAGCCGGGGCATGATCCCGCCGGATCAGTTCATTCTTCCGGCCGAACAGACCGGACTGATCCATCCCATGACGCGGTGGATCACGGCGGAAGGGATGCGCCAATGTAAAGTCTGGCATGAAGCCGGAACGGCGCTCACGGTCTCGGTCAATCTGTCGGCGCGGAACCTGCTGGACCCGAAGCTGCCGGGCCAGGTGGCCGAGCAGCTAAAATCGGCCGGGGTCGCACCCGACTGGATGACGTTTGAGATCACCGAGAGCGCCGTCATGGCCGATCCGGCGCATGCCCTGGACGTTCTGATGAGGCTTCATGAAATGGGCATCCGGTTTTCGATCGACGATTTCGGCACCGGCTACTCCTCCCTGGCCTATCTTAAAAAGCTTCCGGTGGACTCGATCAAGATCGACAAATCGTTTGTCATCAACATGGTTGGAAATCAAAACGACGAGGTGATCGTTCGCTCGACGATCGACCTGGCCCACAATCTGGGTTTAAAGGTCGTAGCCGAGGGCGTGGAGAACCAGGATATCTGGGACCGGCTGGCCTCCCTGGGCTGCGACGAGGCGCAGGGGTATCACATGGCCCGGCCGCTGCCGACCGATGAACTCACCCGGTGGTTGGGCGAGCCGCCCATGGAGCGAACGGTTACATAAAGGCGTCAGATGTCTGGTGCCTTTCATATGGGATGGCAGGATATTGGGGTGGCGTAGTGAAAGACCCTCTGCCGCGTTTAACTTGCAAGATCCCGTGACGAGTGGCGGGATGTCTCTCCGGCGCGGTAGGGGGGCCTGTTTCATTATAATACGCCGAATACCAGCAAGGATCATCGACTAAACATCCGAGACCTCATGCCGCACAAGGAGGGAATCGTAATGGTTGAATCATCCCGATCAGCGGTTCGTTGCGGAATCGTGCTGGCGGCCGGGGAAGGGAAACGCCTTCAGCCGTTTATCCGGCGATTGCGCGGAAAGGATCTTCCAAAACAGTTTGTCAATTTCATCGGAACGCGCTCCA
>JACQHO010000209.1 GCA_016198945.1 Nitrospirota bacterium
GATGAGAAGGAACGGACTCGGGCGGCCGAGCTGGCCGGGCGGGTGAGCCATCTTACGGAATATCTGATCCGGTCCGGAATGCGGCTTCCGGAATCGTCCGACCGTGACTCGGAGAGGACCGTGGCGTATCACTCGTCCTGTCACCTCCGCGCGGCGGGGGTGACAAAAGAACCGAGGGAGTTGCTCCGCCGGGTCCCCGGGCTGCGGTTTGTCGAGATGCGGGATTCCGACCGCTGCGCCGGCGGGGCGGGAACCTTCATTGTGAAAAATTACGAACAGTCCCGTCGGATCTTCGAGCGGAAGCGGCGGGCCATCGTGGAATCCCGCGCCGAGGCGGTCGCGACCAGCTGCCCGGCCTGCATGATCCAGTTAAAAACGGGAATGGGAAACCGAATTCCGATAAAACATATCGCCCAGATTCTGGACGAGGCGTACGAACGCCCTGACCGCTGAAAAAACCGCGGGGCCTGCTAACGAATGAATTGTTTGACCCAGAAAATCCCCCCATCCAGCGTGGCGAGGATCGTCCCGTTGTCACCCACGGCCCAGCCCGTCTTGTCGTTGATGAAATAAACAGCCTGTAACGTCGCATCCGTCCGTGTCGTGCGAGCGACCCAGAGATCGCCCTTGTTGACGGTTTGAAGGACGAGTCCGGCCTCGCTCGTGATCCATCCGAATTTCGAATTGTAAAACTGGATGTCGGTCAGGGCGCCCGTGGCCGTCGTCTGGGATCCGCGAAGCCAGGAAATGCCGTTGTTCGTGGTGCTGAAAAGGGCGCCGCCTTCCCCCGCCACCCAGGCGGCGGAGCCGTCCCAGGCGACGGCGTTGAGGCGGCGGGCCGTCCCGCTGAGCTGGGAGTTCCAGAGCGCCCCCCGCGTGCCGGTATCGGTGTAGAGAATCAGTCCGTCATCCCCAACGATCCAGCCGTGGTCCAGGTCGCCATTCTTGAAGACGACATCCCGGAGAGAGCGGCTTCCGGCCCCGACCTGGGCCACCCAGGAGAATCCTCCGTTGCTCGTATGAAGAATCGTCCCGCCGTCCCCCACCACCCAGCCGATATTCGTGTCGTTCTTCTGGAAGAAAACACTGTTCAGCCGGTTCGAGGCGCCGCTGGACTGCCGCACCCACCCCAGCCCGGAATTCACGGTCTGTAAAATGACCCCGTCGTCCCCCACCACCCAGCCGGTATTCGAATCCACAAACCGGAGGGCGTTCAAGTTCTGGGTCGTCCCGCTCGATTCGGGCGCCCAAGTCGCGCCGCCGTTTCGAGTGTGCAGGATCGTTCCGTTGTTCCCGACGATCCAACCCTCGCTGGGATTCATGAATTGAACGTCGTTCAACCGCTCGGCAAAGCGGTTCTCCGGGGCGCCTTCCGGCATCATCTCGCCCGGCCCGGCGCAGGCCGCGGTGATCAAAAGCGCCGCCGTCGCCAGGACCGGCATTCGACCCCGTCGGATCCGGCGGAAAACGGAAATCATCATGGTGTTCCTCCTTTCGAATGAACGGCCGGTTCAAGGAGCGTCACGGCGGCCGCGTTTCCATCGATCCGAACCGGAAGGCCGAGGGGAAGCGTGACCTGCTCCCCTCCATGTCCGGCCGGAAACCCATACAGGACCGGGAAGGCCTGATCCGCCAGCAGGTCGCAGATCACGTCCTCCAGACCATAGTCCGACTTCGACGGCGGCTGGCATCCCGGCATCGTCCCGAAAATAACACCCCTGGCGTTTTTAAACTTGGAGGCCGCCTTCAATTGCATCAGCATTCGATCGATCCGGTACGGGGCCTCGTCAATATCCTCCAGCAGCAGAACGGCCCCATCGGTCTGAATCTCATACGGCGTGCCCAGCGTGCTGCAGAGCATCGTCAAACAGCCTCCGACCAGCGGCCCCTCGGCCTGCCCGCCCCGCAACCCCCGGACGCCGTCCACCGCCACCGGTCCTTCAAAAACCTCCATCAAGACTTTCCGAAACCAGGCCTCGCTCAACGGGGAAGGCTGTTTTCCAAAGTTCGGCGCGACCATCGGACCGTGGAAGGTCACCAGCCCGAAACGGCGTCCGAAGTGATTGAGAAGCAGCGTGACATCGCTGCTTCCGACCAGAATCTTCGGATGCTGCGCGATCGCGTCTTCATCCAGATAGGGAATGATTCTCGACGTCCCGTATCCCCCGCGGGCGCAGACGATCGCCGCGATCCCGGGATCCGAGAACATCCGGTTCAGGTCGGCCGCGCGCTCGCGATCCGATCCGGCCAGATACCGAAGCCGCTTCGTGACCGATGCCCCCGGAGAAACGCGGAAACCCATCCCCTCCAGACGCTCCACTCCCCGCGCCAGATCCGCCGGGTCGACCGAACCGGCCGGCGCGATCACGCCGATCGTGTCTCCCGGCCGCAGCGCTTCAGGCTTGATCATGGATGAACTCCTGGAAAATCAGATCATGAATCAAGGGCCGGAACGTCCGGATCCTGATATTCCGGCTGGTGGGATGCACACGGTTCGTCAGCAGCGCCGCCGCCAGATCCCACTCCGGATCGATCCAGAGCGACGTGCCGGTATATCCCAGATGGCCGAAGGAACGGGATGAAAAGAACCGGCCGGAGGAAGAGAGCCCGGACGGCGTGTCCCAGCCCAGTGCCCAGCTTGAGCCCGGCGTCGCCTGGCGCGTCACGAAGGCCTTCACAGTCTTCCGGGAAATCAACGGGTCGCGGCCGTGGAGAGATTCCAGCATCATGCGTCCGAACCGGTTCAGATCCGTCGCGGTGCCGAACAGGCCGGCATGACCGGCCACGCCGCCCATCGCGTACGCATTGTCGTCATGCACCCGACCCGTCACGATCTTCTTTCGCCAATCGCTCAGTTCCGTGGCCGCGAACCGCCCGCGGCGTTCGGTCCCGGCCTGGATATAAAAGGTCTGTTTCATTCCCAGCGGACGAAAAAACTCGTTTCGACAGAAACGGTCCAATGAAAGACCGCTGATGCGCTCGACCAGATCGCCCAGCAGTATAAATCCCAGATCGCTGTAGAGGCTCTTCGTCCCCGGCGGATAGACCAGCCGGTTGCGGTGAATTTGATCCAGCACCCGCCGCTTGGCGGCCGGACTCCCGACAAAGCCGGGCCGTCGCCTTCCTTCGGAAATCACCTCTTTATAGAACGGCTCCCAGGCCCGCAGTCCGGAGGAATGATTCAGCAGCTGCCGGACCGTCACCCGGTCCTTCTCCCCGCCCGAGAATTCCGGGATCCAACGGCTCACCGGATCGTCCAGTTTCACCGCCGACCGATCGACCAGCTTCATCACGGCCGCGGCGGTGGCCACCGGCTTCGTGAGCGAGGCGAGATCGAAGATCGTGGCGCGGGTCATCCGGATCTTTCGGGGCTTGAGAGCCGCGAAACCGACCGCTTCATGAAAAAGAATCTTGCCGCGACGGGAGACGAGCAGAACCGCCCCCGGAAAAACGCCGTCCGTCACGGCTTGATGGAGCGCGCGTACGATCGCCCGGGAGGACATCGTCAACCCGCCAGGGCTTTCAACAGTTTTTCATGAATCCCGTCGAACCCGCCGCTCGACATCACGCAGACCAGGTCGCCGGATCTCAATTGCGGCGAGATCGCGCGCACGATCTCGTCCGCCGTCGGGACAAACGCGGCTTCCTTTCCACGGGACAAAAGATCCTCGACCACCCGTTTGGGGTCGAGGCGAAGCCCGGCCGCGAGTTTTTCCGGCGCGAATAGATCGGCGATCATGATCCGGTCGGCCGAATCGAAGGCCTGTGAAAACTCCTTCTGAAAAATATTCCTCCGGCTGGTGGCCGAACGCGGCTCAAACACGGCCCAGATTCGATGGTCGGGATATCTCAACCGGAGTCCGGCCAGCGTTTCCCGAATCGCGGTCGGGTGATGGGCGAAATCGTCCATCACGATGACGCCCTTCCTCCCGCCTATGATTTCCTGGCGCCGCTTGACCCCCTGAAAACTCTCGACCCCTTTTTTAATTGCATCGGGAGAGAGGCCCAGGGTTGAAGCCAGGCCGATCACGCCGAGGGCATTCATCAGATTGTGCCGACCGACCATCGAGCTTCGGAACGCGCCCAGATCCCGCCGATCGTCCATCACGCGAAAGGAGACGCCTTCGGGATCGAAACGCACCTGCCCGGCATGCCACCGCGATGAGGCATCCAACCCATAGAGAGCGATTGGACAGGACAGGTTACGGATCACGTCCTTTACATGCAGATCGCCGTCGGCCGCGAAAAGAACCCCGTCAGATGGAATCAAGCGGACAAATTTTTGAAAGGCCGTTTTAATCTCATCGAGGCTGTTGAAGATGTCTCCGTGATCGAACTCGATGGAGGTCAGGATCGCGGCGTGCGGGCGGTAATGGAGAAATTTGGGGCCCTTGTCGAAGAAGGCCGTGTCGTATTCATCCCCTTCCACGACGAAATAACGGCCCGTTCCGGGACGGCTGTTCGAATCGAAGTTTTTGACCCAGCCCCCGATCAGAAAACCGGGATCAAGGCCGGCGCAGTCCAACACCCAGGCCATCAAGGCCGAGGTCGTGGTCTTTCCGTGCGTCCCGGCCACGACGATCGGGACGCGGTCCTTCAGGAAAAATTCGGCGAGGGCTTGCGGAAACGACCGGTACGGAATGCCGCGCTCCAGAACGGCAAGGACTTCGGGATTGGTTTTTGAGACGGCATTGCCGATCACGACCAGATCGGTGTCGGGCTCGATATTTTCCGGGCGGAATCCGACTCGATACGAAATTCCCTGCCGCTCCAGCATCGTGCTCATCGGGGGATAGACATTGGCGTCCGAGCCGGTCACGCGGTACCCAGCCGTCTTCAGCATCCCGGCCAGCGCGGCCATCCCGGTCCCGCAGATCGCAATAATATGGATATGACGAACGGTGGGCGCCATGGGTTTTTGAGTTTAACACACCGCCCCCAAGGGTGCAACCGGCCGCCGGCCTGATCGCAGGATTATTGTAGGGGCGAACGGCCGTTCGC
>JACQHO010000198.1 GCA_016198945.1 Nitrospirota bacterium
CGCCGCGTTTCCGATCCTGGGGGACGACCCGCGTGATGCGAGCCGCAAGAAGATCTTTTCGGTCTGCCCGATTCCGGTGACGGGTCCGGTCGAGGGCTATCTTTATGTCATCCTAAGCGGAGAAGAGTACGATTCCGTTGCACAGATGCTTCAAGGAAGCTATATCCTCCGACTCAGCACGGGGGTCGTGATCGGCGGACTCTTATTCGCCGCGTTGGCCGGGCTCGTTCTCTTCAACCTTTTGACGCGCAGACTTCGCCGGCTCGCCTCAACGATGGAGGCGTTCAAGCGGAGCGATTTTGCGGCGCCGTTGAATCCGTCGTCCCACGATAAAGGTCGCTCCGGGGATGAAATCGACCGGCTCGGGGAGACCTTCAATCAGATGACGGACCGTATTGTTCTTCAGATGAAAAAGCTCAAAGAGACCGACACGCTCCGACGGGAGCTGGTCGCCAACGTGTCTCATGATCTCCGCACGCCGCTCGCCTCGCTTCACGGCTATCTTGAGACGCTGCTTTTAAAGGAAGGGACGCTGACCCCGGAGGAACAACGAACCTATCTTGAGATCGCCGCGAAACACAGCGAGCGGCTGGGAAAACTCGTTTCCGAGCTGTTTGAGCTGGCGAAGCTGGATTCCCGCGAGACCCAGCCGCACGTCGAGCCCTTTTCACTGGGCGAGCTGGTTCAGGATGTCGTGCAGAAGTTCCATCTTACTGCGGAGAAAAAGAAGATCGGGCTACGGGCCGAGCTTCGTAAAGATCTTCCGTTTGTTTCAGCCGACATCGGGCTGATCGAACGGGTCCTTGAAAATCTGATCGAGAACGCACTGCGGTACACGCCGGAAGGCGGGGAGATCACCGTGGCACTGATTCCGGAGACCGATCGGATCACGGTCCGGGTGACCGACACCGGCTGCGGAATCCCGCAGGAAGCGTTGCCCTACATCTTCGATCGCTTTTACCGGGTGGAAAAGCATGAACGGACGGACGGGGCCGGCCTCGGCCTGGCGATCGCCAAGCGGATCCTCGAACTCCACGGAAGTCCCATCGAAGCCGTAAGCACCGTCAATAACGGCACCACCTTCACCTTTCACCTGCCCGTCTATAAACAATAGATCATCCCCTGTTATTTTCCGTGACCGAAATGTGACCTTTTCGGGAGGATCGCGTGATCCCTGCTGTTTATTCTGAAGTCAAATGGACAGAGAGATCGCCCCGGTCGGCGTTCCGTGACCCATTGACAACAAAAGGAGGTTATCGATGAAACGATTGACAGCAACTCTAACGGCAGGTCTTCTCATAATGATGGGCTTTCTAACCGCCGTGACGGCCTCGGCCGAGGAAGGGCGGCGATATTCGGTTACAATTACCAATCTGAGTCGCGGCCAGGTTATTACGCCGCCGGTCGTAATCAGCCATAGCCCCGATTTTGAACTCTTCACGCTTGGGTCCCCTGCCACTCCGGAACTGGCTGCGCTGGCGGAGGATGGATCAACCGCGCCGTTGCTCGGATTTTTGGCCACGCTGCCCACCGTTCTGGAATTTACGACGGCCGCCGGACCCGTGCTGCCCGGCGGCTCCGTAACATTAGAGCTGAATACTGTCGGTCCATTCGATGCCATCAGCGCCGTGGGAATGTTGGCTACGACGAATGACGGCTTCTTCGGGATCCGCGGCATTGCCGTTCCAAAAAACGGAAAGAAGACCGTGGAAGCCGAGGCGTACGATGCCGGAAGTGAGGGTAATTCGGAGTCCTGCGCCTTCATTCCCGGTCCTCCTTGCGGAAACGCGGGTGTGCGAGATACCGCCTCTGCGGAAGGATTTGTCCATGTCCATGCCGGCATTCACGGCATCGGAGATCTGGTGCCGGCGACGCACGACTGGCGCAATCCGGCGGCCGAGATTACGATTCAAAGAATCCAGTAACGTTGTAATAAAGCAGTTCACTATTTAATAAGGAGGGTTCGCGATGAGAACGATCAATAAGATTCAGCTCGGTTTTGCGCTGCTGGTCATGGTTCTAAGTTTTACAGGGTCGCAGAGTTTCGGCGAGATGATGGAAAAAGAAAAGGGAATGATGGGAAAAGAAGGCATGATGGGAGAAAAGAAGATGGCTCTGATGGCGGATTCGGCCGGCAAAGGGGCCAAGGGAGAGGCGATGATCAAAGACAGCGGAGCGGGTCAGAAAGAGATCACCCTCCATATAACGGGGCTGAAACCCAATTCGGTTTACACCGTCTGGCTGGTGAATATGAAACCCAAGATGGACATGATGGGCATCGGGTCGGGGGACTATACCTTTAAGAGCGACTCCAAGGGCGATGGGCATTACTCCGCAACCGTGTCGGCCGATGAATTGCAGAAATGGCAGATGCTGGAGATTGCCTATCATCCCGATGGGGACCCAAAGAATATGAAGAAGATGGGAATCGCGCTCAAGACCGGGCTGATGATGGAGAAGGGCGGCATGATGGAAAAAGGCGGGATGATGATGGATGAGAAAAAGGGCCAGAAAAATGAAATGATGGAAAAAGAGAAGGGAATGATGAATAAATAACATGATGGTTATGAATGATCGAAAAAGACGGTTCCTGATCTATCAGACTCTGGTCATGGCGGAGATTGTCCGGGATTTTTACAAGAAAAACCCGATCCGTTACAAATTCTATCGTCACAATTGCGGACGCGATCAACGACTCAAGGAATTATGGGGGGAATGACCTATGACCCGACGGGCCTTCCTGTTCACTTGCCTCACCTGGGTCCTTGCAAACCGATTTGACCGACGCGGGTTTGCCGGGACGACAGCACCCCGGCCCCGGATCGAGACGATTCGGAAAACCCCGGAGGAGTGGAAGGCCCTGTTGACCCCGGAGCAATATCGTGTACTGCGTCAAGAAGGGACGGAACCGCCCCATTCAAGTCCGCTGCTGAAGAATAAGGATAAAGGCCTGTATGTCTGCGCCGGATGCGAACTTCCGCTTTTCACGTCCGAAATGAAATACGACAGTCGTACCGGCTGGCCCAGTTTCTATACCTCTATCCAGGGACGGCTGGAGACCAAACCCGACTATAAACTTATTTATCTCCGCACCGAATATCACTGCGCCCGTTGCGGCGGACATCAGGGACACGTGTTCGATGACGGCCCTCGGCCGACTTACCAGCGCTGGTGCAACAACGGCATCGCGCTGAAGTTTATCCGGTTTTAATCTTTGTCTTGACAGTGAGCGGCCAACCGTTCTATGTATTGGAGGGATCAACACAAGGGTACTCCAATGTCGGATTCCATTGACCCCGGGGGTGAACCGGTGGAGGATCTAAAGCCGGAGGATATGGCTCCGCCGGCCGTTTCAGCCGATCGGCCCGTCATGGAATCACCGCCCCCCGCGGAGCCTCAAGCTCCGACCATTCGCTGGGTCTATCGCCACGCGCTCCCGGTCCGGCTGGCCCACTGGATCAATGTCCTCTGCCTTCCGATTCTGATCATGAGCGGTCTCCAGATCTTCAATGCCCATCCGGCCCTCTATCTTGGAGAGCGGTCGGATCGGGACCGGCCGATTCTTTCGTTGGACACGGCCTTCACCGACTCCGGGGGAATCCGGGGGATCACCACGGTTTTCGGACATTCGTTCGACACCACCGGATGGTTGGGGGCTTCGAGTGACTCCGATGGCCGGATCCATCGCCGTGGATTTCCGGCCTGGGCCACGCTGCCGAGCCACCAGTGGCTGGCGATGGGGCGTCGATGGCATTTTTTCTTTGCCTGGCTCTTCGTCATCAATGGGCTGCTCTTCGGTCTCTACTCCTTCCTCAGCCGGCATTTTGATCGGGACCTTGTCCCGTTCCCTAAAGACCTGCGCGGCATCGGACGCGCGGTGCGGGATCATCTTCTGTTTCGCCATCCCAAGGGGGACGAGGCGGCCCGCTATAACGTACTGCAAAAGATCGCATACACCGGTGTGGTGTTCGTGCTGGGGCCGCTGATCATTCTGACCGGCATGACGATGTCTCCGAGGATGGATGCGGCCTTTCCCTGGCTTCTCGACTTGTTCGGCGGTCGGCAGTCGGCAAGGACGATCCATTTCATCGTCTGTTTCGCGTTTGTCGGGTTTATCGGGGTCCATTTATTCATGGTGGCCGTGTCCGGCCTCTGGAATAATTTCCGTTCCATGGTGGTCGGGCGGTATCGCATTGCGGAGATCGGAGTCGCACGGCATGATCAAGAAACGAATTGATCGCCGGCGTTTTATGATCCGGGCCGCCCAGGCCGCCGGATTCCTCTTATTGGCCGGGTGCGACAAGCTGTCGCAAAGCGAATGGTTTCCGCGTCTGCTCGGCAGCGCAGAAGGTCTGACCCGAGGCGTCCAACGGATTGTCACGCCGCGGAAGGCCATGGCTCGCGAGTATGACGAAGCGGATCGGTCGGCCGTTTTTCCGACCAACGGGAATATCGACCCGAAAAATCCGGACTATCAGGTCCTGGCCAAAAACAATTTCACTGGCTGGAAATTGACCATCTCCGGTTTGGTCGAACGGCCAGCCGAGTTTTCGCTGTCCGAGCTGCGTCTTCTCCCGTCCCGCACGCAGATCACCCGTCATGATTGCGTCGAAGGCTGGAGCGCGATCGCGAAATGGAAAGGGGTCCCGCTGAGCGAGATTTTAAATCGGGTCCGTCCGCTCCCGGCGGCGCGCTATGTTGTTTTCCACTGCGCCGATCCGGACGAGATCGGCCGGAACTATTATGAGAGCATCGATTTCGACGATGCAAACCACCCGCAAACAATCCTCGCGTATGAAATCAATGATCAGGTCCTCCCGATTGCCCACGGCGCCCCGATCCGCCTTCGTCTTGAACGGCAGCTCGGCTATAAGATGGCCAAGTACGTTATGCGAATCGAACTGGTTGACAGCATTGATTCGATCGCCGGAGGCAACGGGGGGTATTGGGAAGACCAGGGATATGAGTGGTATGCCGGGATTTGACCTTTGCCTTCCGTTTCATTATAGTCGGAGCAGTCGGCCGTATCCCCAACGGGAAACTACTCTGAGCGGCGTGTGAGGCGTGCCCTTGGGGGCGAAAATCCGGAGCGATCAGAATAATTAAGTATGGTGTCCCCGGAATCAGCAGGGATACGAGTGGTACGCCGGGATTTGAATTCCCGTGCCCGCCTGTATGGCTGACGTAGTTGGAGAATCCCCTCGCCCGCCTCCGACCTCCAACTTTTTTCACCTCTTGCCTTTTCCCTCTGAAATACCTATAGTCTGGGTATTCTCCTTTAGAAACTGCAACCATTCCAGGTTAAGTAGATAATGCATGAGGTGGACAATGATTGTTCAAAACCTGCTCAAAGATAAAGCGGATGGGATTCGCCGCATCGCCCGGAAAAACGGTGTGGTGCGGCTGAGCGTTTTCGGGTCCTTTGCACACGGCAAGCCCACCCGCGAAAGCGACCTGGATCTGCTCGTGGAATTTGAACCGGGAAGAGACCTCCTGGATTTGATCGGTCTTAAGCAGGAGCTGGAAGAACTCCTGGGCCGGAAAGTCGATATCGTTACCGAACGGGCGTTAAGCCCTCATCTCCGCGACCAAATACTCCTTGAGGCGGTTCCTCTGTGAAAGACGATCGCGTCTATCTTGAACATATCCGTGATGCCATCCTTCAAATTGTTTCTTATACGACAACGGGTCGGGAAGCTTTCTTCCGAGAACGCCTGATCCAAGACGCCGTTCTGCGCAATTTGGAGATCATCGGCGAAGCGGTTAAAAATCTCTCAATGAAAACACGCGCCGGCCGTCCGGAAATCGAATGGGGCAAGATCGCCGGAATGCGCGATGTGCTCGTCCATGACTATTTCGGCGTGGACCTGGTGATTGTGTGGGATGCCGTCGAAAACCGCTTGCCGAAGCTAAAGCAAGCGGTCGAATCACTTATGCAAACCTAAATCGCAGGTCAACGCCGATGTATATTGACAAGTTTCATCCGATATAGGAAAGCGGGCCGGGACAGCGGGGCGCTTGTTGCCGGGACCGAAGGCCAATTAAATATAGTGTCCCCAGATTTAGGTCCTCCCGATTGCGCACGGCGCGCCGATCCGCCTTCGGCTCGAACGCCAGCTCGGCTACAAGATGGCCAAATATGTGATGCGAATCGAGCTGGTCGAACGCATGGAAGCGATCAGCGGAGGGAACGGGGGCTATTGGGAAGACCAGGGATACGAGTGGTACGCCGGGATTTGATCTTTTCCACCCGGTTCATTATAGTCGGAGCCGTCGGCCGTATCCCCAACGGAAAACTACTCTATGCGGCCTGTGGGGCGTGCGCTCGGGGGCGAAAATTCGGAGCGATCAGAATAATTAAGTATGGCGTCCCCGGAATCTGTAAACAATATCAAGTGCTATGGCAGCGCATGAAACCACCTAAGGTCTACATTGAAACGACAGTTCTGAAGTTCTCCGCGACTCAGTTACCGCGGCTCCAGCCTAAGTCGCAGAAAATCAACTGGGGTGGCTGCGTACATGATATTACAGTCCATGACTTTATCGATCTAAACCCCAATGATTTTATCAAGAATCCGGAACTGAAGGCGGAGGCGGATCTATTGCCAGAACTTGCTGAAGCAGGCAAACGCGGACAAGTTAAATATGTGATACAGATGGAAACATTGTTCGAGAGTTGGGGACTGCCAAAAATGGATAGTGCAACGGGGAAATTCTACGGTGCCCCATATGAGACTGTCGATGCGCCGATTAAGTACGGCAGAGTTATTTCCGGCGGTCTCCATGACGCGAAGGATATGCAGTTCGAATTCTTGGCAAACATTCAGTCAAAGCGCTTCGTTGAATTACAGAAGATGACAGGTGCATACCAAGGGAATCGAGGCCTAAACCGGAACCAATTGTTCGATGCCTTCCAGCTATGGTGCGCCGAGCATAACGCGTGCGATTATTTTCTAACGCTTGATTTTAAGCTGATCGAGGTCCTGCGGAAAAACCGTAAGCTGCAGTTGCAGGTCGAGGTAGTCCGCCCATCGGAGTTTCTGGAGGTAGTTACAGGAAGCACTTAACAAGCCGATCAAGCCGACCCTTACGGTGCGCGAAAGAAGAGGAGTGAAATGAGATTGATTGGGTTTTTCATAATAACTTTTCTGCTTCTTTCTGCTTGCGCCACTCGGCCAATATCTAACGCCGAGGCACTGGTCACACCGGGCGAGCGCATTCTTGACACTCAGTTTCTCCGGCAGGCACCCGGCACTGGCGAAGTCACCGTGAAGAGAGACAGCGGCGCTTTTGGCTCCGTATGTTCCTCGCGCATCTTTGTCGATGGCCGTCCCGTTGCAGATATTCGCGTTTCTGAAAAGGTGGTTTTATATCTGCCGGAGGGCGAGCACATCTTGAGTGTCCGGTCCAATGGCATCTGCTTCAACGCTGGCATGTCCGAAGTCACGGTTCTGGTCAGGTCCGGTGTGCAGTCGAGTTTTGGAGTCGGCTATGGAAGCAGTGGTGATATCTTCATCAATACCACCGCATTCTAGGGCGACCCCATCATTCCATAGGAGACTGGTCATGACGTTTTACCGAATTCGTTTTTTAACTTCCATGATCATGGTTATTACACTGGGGGGCTGCACAGGTAAGTTAGATTACATCCGCCCCGTCACCGATCCACGCGTCGAAAACTCGAAGATCATCGACAAGCATCGAGAGGCTGTGTGGAACGCTGCGGTACCGACACTCGGCAAGCAGTTCTTCGTGATCAACAATCTCGACAAATCATCCGGCTTCATTAATCTCAGCTATACGGGCGATCCGGAAGCCTACGTCGATTGCGGCCGTATCGTGTCCTACGTCAAGAACCTCCGTGGTGAACGCACCTACGACTTTGCTGGAGCAAAAGCGGAGCAATCCTACGAAGTCATGAACGACGCCGGCCTATTCTTCATTCAGCGAAAGATGTCGCTCGACGGCCGAGTGAACATAGTGTTTGAGGAAATTGGTCCGGACAGAACGCGTGTCACGGCCAACACCCGCTACGTTCTCTCTCGCTATTTGCAGATTCAGGATTTGACAAGGCAGTACAGCGGTCAAAACACGAACAACTCCATTACGTTCAACTCGGGCTCTGGCGCCTCCTTTCCTGCAACAGGTGGCCGAGCTACTGAATGTGTTGCAACGGGCAAGCTTGAGCGCGATATACTCTCTCTCATTAACTGAGAATGAAAGGTGCCTGCCACCTTTTAGTTAGGGCTAACCCTTCATTCCAGCGGACCGTCAATAATCAGTGCATTTTGCCCTCCGCTGAATTTACACGTTAGACGATAGAAGAAAGGTCGGAGGTTTCAAATGGCAACGCATCAAATTCCTGCGCGGGCGACATCGCGCTACTCAGGACAGTACTCCGGCGTCATTGATCCTCAACGCCTGGTCGAAATTTTCTCGGACTCGCACAGAATCGCTCTATCTTCCAAGAATCCTGACACGGCACACGCGCGATTCGAGCTGGCCGTAGAGGCTTATCACCAACTCATGTCTATGAATGTCTCGGGCGATGCTCGCGCATCGGTAGATAGCGCAATGAGATCACTATCTGACCAGTTTCCGGCGCAGGTCTACGTAAATGAGGCGCTCGGCCTTCGCGAAAAGGCTGCGAAATTGAAGACCGCTCGAAAAAAACTTGAGCTACTTCAGCGTGCTCATCAAGTATTGCAGAAGGGTCTTGCCTCGAATCCTGATGGTTCAGCCTCTATCCAGGCCGCCGCCGAACATGTCCGCGCCGAAATCGCTCAAGCACAGGCTGCGACCACGAACAGAAGATAGGGCCAGGTCTTTACTTTGGCATCTCATGAACTCAAGGATTTTATTTTTCCCGACGGCGGGGCTGAATCCTGACAGCGGATTTAAATTGCAACAGGTTTTATACCGCGATCCTCAACTCAATCGCGTCTTAATCAGATGCAGGAGTTCCAATCGCTTGGGAGTCAGGGCTTTCCGGAAGGCGACAATGTTCTCAAAGTAAATTCCGACTTCCCGCTTTACCTTTTCCCTTCGCTCAACGGTCTCTATGGAACGGTTTGAACCGCTTGAAAACGGCGGGCGTTCGGAGTATTCTCTAAACAGATGAGTTTGGAGGGTTTGCGATGGCGAAGCTGAGTCGGCGATTGGGCGTGATCGGGGCGGGCAAGATGGGCTCGGCGCTGATCCGCGGGATTGTGAAGGCTGCAGTTCTTTCACCCGATAAGATCACCGTGAGTGATGTCGATTCCGGCCTGCTTTCATCCTTGAAGCAGGACACCGGCATCAAGACTACTCCGGACAACTCGATCGTGGTGAAAGCGGCCGAGATCATCCTTCTGGCCTTGAAGCCGGACATGATTCGTCCCGTGCTTCAGGAAGTGAAAGGCGCGCTGACGAAAGACCATCTCATCATCTCGATTGCTGCAGGTGTTCCGATTAAACAGATTGAGGAAGTGACGGGTCCGGAAGCGCGGGTCGTGCGCGTGATGCCGAATACGCCGGCTTTGATCGGCCAGGGGGCCGCGGCATTCAGTCCGGGCAAGAAGGCAAAGAAGGAAGACGTCGAAGACGTGAAGGCGATCCTCGAAGCGGTGGGCGTGGCGGTCGAACTCCCCGAAAAACATCTTGATGCCGTGACGGGGCTATCCGGAAGCGGTCCGGCCTTTGTCTTCATGGTGATCGAGGCGCTGGCCGACGGCGGCGTGAAGATGGGGTTGCCCCGCGCCGTGGCGATGACGCTTGCGGCACAGACGGTGGCCGGAGCGGCGAAGATGGTGCTCGAAACGAAGAAGCATCCCGGAGAACTGAAGGATCAGGTGGCCTCGCCCGGTGGAACAACGATCGCCGGGATCTCGGCGCTTGAGCGCGGCGGCCTCCGCGCGACGTTGATCGAGGCGGTCGAGGCCGCGACGAAACGTTCGATGGAATTGGGCGGCAAGTAGGGGCACGGCGCGCCATGCCCCTACATCGAAATTCTTGCGCATCGTGTTTGTAGGGGCGTCCCTTGGGTCGCCCGGGGAGGTATGTCATGAACGGCCAAAATTTCATCGACGGGCAATGGGTTGATTCCCACACACATGACACGTTTGAAAGCCGCAACCCGGCAGACCGGGACGAGGTGCTGGGTACTTTTCCGAGGTCGAATGCCAAGGACGTGGATGAAGCCGTCCACGCGGCACGGAAGGTCTTTCCGGCCTGGCGGGCGATGTCCCGAATCAAGCGGGGCGAGGTGTTCGACCAGTTCGTCCAGCTCATTAAAAAAGACCATGAAGAACTGTCGCGCCTCATGGCCCGGGAATGCGGCAAGGCGATCAACGAGTCCCGCGCCGACGTGACGGAAGGCATCCATATGGCCCAGTATGTCTTCGGTGCCGCGCGGATGCCGGCCGGAGATGTGATCGCCTCCGAAATCCCCGAGAAAGACGCCTATATGCGCCGTCATCCCAAAGGGGTTGTGGCGGCCATCACGCCCTGGAACTTCCCGTTTGCGATCCCGCTCTGGCTGCTCGGTCCGTCCCTGGTCGAGGGCAACACGGTCGTCTTCAAGCCCTCCGAGGATACGCCGCTGATGGGACAGAAGGTGGTGGAATATTTGGAACGCGCCGGGATCCCCCCGGGCGTGTTGAATCTGGTTCAGGGAGACGGGGAAGACGCCGGCCGACCGCTGGTCGCCCATTCCGACGTGGACGTCGTGGCCTTCACGGGATCGTTTGACGTCGGCTCCGAGATACGAAAGGTCTGCGCACAGAGCCCGCACAAGATGGCGGTCTGCGAGATGGGCGGGAAGAACGCCGTGATCGTCTTCGATGACGCCGACTTTCAAATTGCGCTCAACGCGGCGCTGCTTTCGGCCTACAAGACAACCGGCCAGCGGTGCGTCTCGTCCGGAAAACTGATCGTCCACGAGGCGTTGTACTCCAAGTTCTGCGAGGTGTTCGTCAAGCTTTCCAAACGCGTAAACATCGGTGATCCTCTCAATGAGAAAACCTTGATGGGGCCGCTGATCAATGAAAGCGGACGAAAGAAGATGGAGCATTACAACGACCTGGCGCGAAAGGAAGGCGGGCGGGTTCTGCTTGAAGGCGGAGGGCTGAGAGGCGTTGAATACGGAAAAGGATGCTATGTGTCGCCTTTCGTTTACCAGATGGACTACACCCCAAAATCTCGCGTGCTTCGCGAAGAGGTGTTTGCCCCGAACGTCGCGATCGTTCCGTTCCGCACGATTGAAGAGGCGATTGCGATCTACAACGATACCGACTACGGCCTGGCCCTTGCCGTGATTACCGAGGACTACCGAAAGGCCCGTCGGATTCGGGAGGAGTGCGAATACGGCCTGGGCTATGTCAATCTGCCGTCGATCGGGGCCGAAGTGCATCTCCCCTTCGGCGGCGTGAAGCGGAGCGGCACGGGAATGCCGTCGGCCGCGACGCTGATCGACGCCGTGACGCACCGGACCGCCTGGACCGTAAACAACGCCAAAGAAATCAAGATGGCCCAGGGGCTGAAAGCGGAAATTGAGTAATAGGAAATGATTCGTGAGGCGGAAGGCGTTAGGCGATGAAAGAATATAAGAAAGAGTCCCCTTACGCCTCACCCCTTACCCCTTACGGTATTTAAATCCATGCCATCCGAGACGGTTGAACTTTCGGGCCATATCATTGACTCCCTGACACTGCCGAAGGTGTTGGATGAGGTGATGAATTACGGCGGGACGTTCGAGATCATCGAGATCGCGATCGGCCATCGCCGCGAGGACCCCAGCCGGGCCCGGGTCCGGGTCTCGGCACCTTCCCAAGAAACGCTCGACACTGTCTTGAGCCGCATCAAACAGTTGGGCGCCGTGCCGGTGGTGGAGGAAGAGGCGGCGCTCGTCCCGGCCGACATGGACGGTGCGTTTCCCGAAAATTTCTACTGCACCACGAACCTTCAAACCTTCGTCCGAGTCCAGGACCGGTGGCTCGAGGTCGCACGGCCCGAGATGGACTGCGGCATCTTGGTCAATCCGGACCTGAAACGCGCCGCCACAATTCCGATCCATCTTGTCAAAAAGGGGGATTGCATCGTGGTGGGACATCAGGGGATACGAGTCACGCCGCTTGAACGCTCGCCGGAGCGAAACGTGTTCGAGTTCATGGCCAGCAGCGTTTCATCCGAGAAGCCCAAAGGCATTGTGATCAGGGAAGTATCGGCCCAGATCCGCGCGGCGAAGAAGGAGGGCGGCCGGGTGATGGTCGTCGCCGGTCCGGCCGTGGTCCATACCGGCGCCGGAACGCATCTGGAACAACTGATCGAGTCCGGCTGGGTGGATGTCCTGTTCGCCGGGAACGCGCTGGCGGTCCATGATATCGAACAGGCGCTCTACGGAACCTCGCTGGGCATCTATTTGGAGAAGGGCATCCCGGCGAAGGAAGGCCACGAGCACCACATGCGCGCGATCAACACGATCCGCCGCGCGGGCGGTATCCGGCCCGCCGTGGAGCGGGGGATCCTAAAATCCGGCATCATGGCGGCCTGCGTGCGGAAGAGCATTGAGTTTGTCCTGGCCGGGTCCATCCGGGACGACGGGCCGCTGCCGGAGGTGGTGACCGACATGGTCATGGCGCAGGACGCATTGCGGAAGGTCCTGCCCGGCGTGTCGATCTGTGTGATGATCGCGACGATGCTGCATTCGATCGCGGCCGGAAATGTTCTTCCGGCCTCGGTGAAGCTGGTCTGCGTGGACATCAACCCGGCCGTGGTGACGAAGCTGACGGATCGGGGGAGTTTTCAGGCCATTGGGCTTGTGACGGACGTCGAGCCGTTTCTGCGGGAATTATGGATGAACCTGTCTTCTTGATGGTCCTGTAGGGGCGTACGGCCGTACGCCCCTACGACACGGATTACGGAAAAGGCGATGCCGACGTTTCTCATGTGCCCGCCGGACTATTACGGGATTGAGTACGAGATCAATCCCTGGATGGACTGTCGCCGTCCGGCGGATACGGCCTTAGCTAAAAAACAGTGGCGGGCGCTTTACGATCAGTTGACAACGAAGCTCGGCGCGACGGTCGAACTGCTCATGCCGGTCAAAGGGCTTCCCGACCTGATCTTCACGGCCAATGCCGGACTGGTGGCCGGCACAAAATTCATCCGGAGTAATTTCCGTTTTCCCCAGCGCCGGCGTGAAATCCCGGTCTTCGAAACCTGGTTCAAAGAGCGGGGCTACCGGATTCTTCCGCTGCCGCCGGCGGCCTGTTTTGAAGGGGAAGGGGACGCGCTGCCGGTCGGCCAAACGTTCTTTGCGGGTTACCGAACGCGTTCCGACATCCAGTCCCATCAGACGATCGGCGAGATCCTGGGATGCGAAGTGCTCTCGCTGGAACTGGCCGATCCGCGCTTCTATCACCTGGACACCTGCTTCTGTCCCCTGGATGACCGGACCGCTCTCTATTTTCCCGATGCTTTTGATGCGTACGGCCGAAAGGTGATCGAGACCTCCGTCCCCGAACCGATTCCGGTGGCCCCGGAGGATGCGCTTCGATTCGGCTGCAATGCCATTGTGGTTGGAACGGGCGTTGTGCTGCATGCCGGTTGTGATGAATTAAACCGCGATCTGCGCCGCCGCGGCTTCACGGTCCATGAGCTGGACCTGTCCGAGTTTCATAAGGCCGGCGGCAGCGCGAAGTGTCTCGTGCTCAGGTTGAATTAAGAAGGCGCCTTGCGTTTCCTGCCGTTCCGGGCTAAAATCAAGCCGGCTGCGGATCCGGCAAGGGAGAAAGGGAACGGCTTCATGAAGGTGACGATCAACCGATCGGTGCTGGAACTGGTCGAGGGTGATATCACGCTCCAGGATACCGAGGCGATTGTGAACGCGGCCAACCCCTCCTTGCTCGGCGGCGGCGGGGTGGACGGCGCGATCCATCGGGCGGGCGGGCCGCAGATTTTGGAAGAATGCAAAGCGATCGGGGGCTGTCCTACCGGCGAGGCCCGCATCACGGGCGGGGGCCGTTTGAAGGCCCGTTATGTGATTCACGCGGTCGGTCCGGTCTATAAGGACGGCCGGCAGCGAGAGCCGGATTTGTTGGCCGGCGCCTATTGGTCCAGTCTTGAACTGGCTTCCCGTAATAAGATCAAGACCGTGGCTTTTCCGGCCATCAGCACGGGGGTTTACGGATATCCGATGGAGGCCGCCGCGGAGGTCGCACTGACGACGGTGCGGCGGTATCTCGAGGGCCATTCCGAAATCCAGCAGGTTCGATTTGTTCTCTTCGGCCGAATGTCCTATGAGGTGTTCGAACGGGTCCTGAGAACCATGAAAGAGACGGGTCCGTTAAAAAAGAGGGGATGGACGTGACGCTTGTTCCGGTGGACATCGTAACCGGTTTTTTGGGAAGCGGAAAAACCACGCTGATCAAGCACGTGCTTGAAAGAGGGCTGCACGGCCAGCGCGTGGCCGTCATCGTAAACGATCTTGCCGATGTCAATGTGGACGGTCCGGTGCTGCGGGGGATGAATGTGGACAAGCTGGTGGAGCTGTCCAACGGCTGTGTCTGCTGCTCCGGACTATATCGTCTGGGGGCGGGGCTTCAAGAAATCGTGCAGAACGCCCGTCCCACCTTGATCGTCATCGAGACCTCGGGCGCGGCGGCCCCGGCCCCGGTGGTGGCCCAGTTGAATGAGTTGGGGTATCGCACGGATGCCGTGACGACCATCGTGGACGCCGAAACGTTTTTGGCCATGGAAAAGGCCGAGCCGGTCGTCTCGGACCAGGTCGCGGAGGCCGATTTTCTAGTGATCAATAAACGGGATCGGGTTGACGCCGAGATTCTTGAAGCCGTCCGAAAGAGGTTGACTCGGCGGAATCCCCGAGCGCATCGGGTCGAGACGAGCTTCGGGGCGGTTGCGTCCGAACTCCTGTTTGCAACCGGTGTCCGGGCCCTTCGGGAACGCGCGCGCTCATCGCCGCTCGGGTCGCGGGCCCATCCGGACGCGATCGATAGTTTTATTTTCGAAACGGGGGAGCACCTGAATCGCGGTCGGCTGGAGCGGTTCCTATCAAAACTTCCCGAGACGATCTATCGGGTCAAGGGATTCGTTCGATTTTCCGGAGAGCCGCATCCTTTTTTGCTGAACTTCACATGCGGCCGATTTCATCTGGCCCCGTTCAGGGAGATGACGAACGGTCTTTCCGCTACCCAAATGGTGTTTGTCGGCCGGGAGACCGGTCGTCACCGTGAAAGCATCTTAGCCGCCCTCCCCCTCTGCGCCGAGGGCGAACAGTTTTCTCCCCGGACGATGCTGAGGCGGCTGGGTTTCGGTTGATCCGGATGAGTCCATCGAGAGGTTTTTATGGATCGGCGGACAGGATCGGTAATTGGTCTTTATTCAGCACCCACGCTCCGCTTTTTTCGAGTGTGCGTAGGAGTTGCACGGCGTTGTGAACCTTGAGCTTGGAATAAATATTGGCCCGGTGAGTCTCGACCGTCTTGATGCTGATCGAAAGACGCTGGGCGATCTGACGGTTGCTGGCTCCCTGTGCGATGAATCGGATGATTTCATGCTCCCGTTTTGTTAAAAGATCTTGAAAGGGATCCGTGCCGGGGTTCTTCGATTCGCGGGAGGGTTGAGACAGTTCCGAACCGGAGATCAATTCAAGCAAACGCGGGTTCTTGTTTCGGCTGAGGGGTGAAGAGAGATGAATTCCATAGACGTTGATCGTATCCCATTCCCGTTTCCAGAGGACGCGTCCGTGAAGATGCTCCACGACGGGCGATCCCTTCGCCGGACCCAACTCCAATTCAAGGACCACCTCCGAACCCAGCGGCAGGGAGGTTGTGGAATAAAAGCAGAGGCCCTGGCGGCTGATATTCGTTGTATAAATGATTCCGCTTTCGGCCGAGAGAAGGGTTGCGGTCTTGCCGCGGCCGGTGAACGGTATTCGCATCACAGTTCGTTTTTCCATAATCACTCCAGGATGATTTGAAAACAAAAAAGTCTCGCTCCCCCATCTGCGGGGAAATGAGACCTTCGTGGCAACCCTCTGCTGGTCCACCACTTCGGCAGCCCTTCAAACCGCGTCTCGTCCTTTAATAAGGAGGAGGAGCCGGCCCAATGGCTTTGCGACCCTGCCTTTCGGTCAGGTGTGCCCTTATCGGTGATGATGACAAACTGTTGAAAGTATAACCAACTTTTTCGTCTTGTCAAGGCCCTTGCGCGCCGAAAGGGAGCGGGAATGGTATCAAAGCGCGGGAAGGATTTTTCCCTTGAATTCTTTGTTTCGCTTTGTTATAGTGGCGTGGGTAGGAACCAGCATAAAACGTCTGAAAATGGCTGACGGAATTGCCCCTGCGATGTTGGTGAGGGGTGTGATAGTTTGACCCAACGCTTTGTCTTTGGGAGCCATGCCCTGGAAACGGTGTGCAAGCCCCGCTGAAACGAGGGGAAGCCTAAAGTTTTCATCACGGCGCCCACCTGGTTATCCGGGTTCAAGACATTCCACTTCGCCACGGCAGCCGCGGGGGTTTGATTTTAACAGGGGAGAAGAGCAGGTCCGGGAAACGATATTGAGACGCTCTGAACGAAGAAAATGAAGATGATTGGGATGGTTGGGGATTTTGCTGTCAGGGAGACGGGATCCGGTTGGGTGTCTGAACCGATGGAAACAAACCGGAAAACCTTGGCATCTGGACAATGGCGGGAGGTATGAATACGGTTTTAGATTCGACCGGTTGGAAATGGCCATGGATGATCCGTTTTGTCCGGTCCGAGGGGTCACGGTCGTATCATTCAATAGAAACCAAAACCTCGAACATGCGCCTTTGATTCGGCGAGATCCGCAATCCCTTTCTTTTTCAGCACAGACGTCCTGATCTGCCCGCCTGTTTTTCTCCATACGTAACCAGCTAAATCCAAAAGGGTTCTCTTCAACATGAGGAGGGGGTGACGATTATTACTACCTGGATCATAGTAATCATGACAGCGATCGGCGCCGGTTTGGCCGGCGTTGCGCTCGGGTTTTACCTTCGTCGGGAAGGAATTTCTCGGAAGCTGAAAGAGGCGGAAGAAATGGCCTCGCGGGTGATCCGAAATGCCGAGCAGGAGGCCGAGAACAAACGACGAGAAACGCAGATCGAAAGCAAGAGCCGTATTCTGCAGGAACGAACGGAATTTGAAAAAGAGAATCGGGAGCGACGAACGGAGATGACGGCGCTGGAGCGTCGACTGGGCCAGCGGGAGGAACAGTTGGATAAACGGACTTCCCAACTGGATCGTCGCGAGAACGATCTGAACCGGGTGGACCGGGATCTGGTGGCACGGGAAAAAGTGATTCGCGAAAAAGAAAAGCAGCTGGAAGACAGCCTGCGCGGGCAGCGGCAGCAACTGGAACGGCTCTCGGGCATGACGGCCGAAGAGGCGAAAAAGCAGTTGATGAACGGGATGGAAGAAGAGGCGAGGTACGACGCGGCCAAGATGATGAAGCGGATTACGGAAGAAACCCGCGAGAAGGCCGAACGGGAATCGAAGGAAATCATGGTCACGGCCATGCAGAGGCTTTCCCGTGATTATATTGCCGAGGCGACCGTCTCGCTTGTCAACCTGCCGAACGAAGGAATGAAGGGACGGATCATCGGGCGCGAGGGCCGCAATATCCGTGCGCTGGAAAGCGCCACGGGCATTGACCTGATCATTGACGACACGCCGGATGCCGTGATCATCTCCGGTTTTGATCCTTATCGTCGGGAGATTGCCAAGATCGCATTGGAACGGTTGATGGCGGACGGGAGGATTCATCCGGCCCGGATCGAGGAGATGGTCGAAAAGGTTAAAAAGGAGTTGGACAAGCTGATGAAGGAGGAGGCAGAAAAGATCATCTTCGACCTTGGACTTCAGGATTTCCATCCCGAAATTGTGAAAACGCTGGGGCGCCTCAAGTTCCGAACCAGCTATGGACAGAACAATCTGGCCCATGCGCGTGAAGCGGCCTTTATCGCCGGGATCATGGCCTCGGAACTGGGCATGGATGTGAAATTGACCAAACGGGCGGCGCTTCTGCACGACATCGGCAAGGCGGTGAGTCATGAGGAGGAAGGGTCCCATGCCGCCCTGGGGGCCGACCTGGTCAAGCGCTACGGCGAATCGCAGAAGGTGGTGAACGCCGTTGCCGCGCACCACGGAGAGGTCGAGGCGACATGCATCGAGTCGGTTCTCGTCATGGGCGCCGAGGGTCTTTCGGCGGCGAGACCGGGCGCCCGTCGGGAGTCGGTGGAGTCCTACGTGAAGCGGTTGGAGAAATTGGAGCAGTTGGCCACCACCTTCAAGGGTGTCGAGAAGGCTTACGCGATCCAGGCCGGCCGCGAGATCCGGATTATTGTGAAACAGGATGAGGTTTCGGATGCCGAATCGGCGATGATTTCCCGGGAGATCGCCAAGAAGGTGGAGCAGGAACTGACCTATCCCGGCCAGATCAAGGTGACCGTGATCCGCGAAAACCGGTATATCGAGTACGCAAGGTAATCCGCAGGGGCGGTTCGCGAACCGCCCCTGCGTTATTTTTACAGGGAAATATTTCGTGAAGATTTTAATGATCGGGGACATCATCGGCGAACCGGGGAGGAACATCCTTGCCCGAAAGCTGAGCCGTCTTGTGGAGACGTACGAGATCGATTTCGTCGTCGCCAATTGTGAGAACGCCGCGGGCGGTTTCGGGGTCACCCCCAAGATCGCGGATGAACTCTATCTCCTGGGGATTGATGTTCTCACCACCGGAAACCATGTCTGGGATAAGAAAGAGATCATCGAGTACATTGGGCAGCAGCCGCGGCTTCTTCGGCCGGCCAATTACCCCGATGGGACGCCGGGCGCGGGTTCGATCGTGGTCAGTCTGAGCCGGACGGAAAAGGTCGCGGTGCTTCAATTAATGGGCCGGGTCTTCATGCCCACGCTGGACTGTCCGTTCCAAGTCGGGAAGCGCGAGATCGCCCGACTCCGCGCCGAGACGTCCGTCGTCCTCGTGGACATGCATGCCGAGGCCACTTCCGAGAAGCGGGCCATGGGATGGTACCTCGACGGGGAGGTCAGCGCCGTCGTGGGAACGCATACCCATGTCCAGACGGCCGATGAAGAGATTCTGTCGAAGGGAACGGCCTACCTCACGGATGTGGGGATGACGGGTCCGATGCATTCCGTTATCGGAATGAACAAAGACCAGGTGATCCGGAAATTCCTCAACCAGATGCCGCAGCGGTTTGAAATGGGCGGCGGTCCGTCCGTCATCTCCGCGGCGCTCCTGACGATCGATCCCAACGGCCGCGCGCAATCCGTCGTCCGTCTCCAAGTGAAGGACGGGGAATAGCCGGCGCCGAACCTTACGTCATGACCCCAAACGCTTCCAACGACCCCATTTTCTCCGTATCGGCCCTGACACGGTTGATCAAGCATCAACTGGAAAGCCGATTCACGGATGTCTGGGTCGAGGGAGAGATTTCCAATCTGAAGATTCCGAACTCCGGTCACCTCTATTTCACATTGAAGGATGAAAATGCGCAGTTGCGGGCCGTGATTTTCCGCTCCTCGGTCCGTGCGCTCAAATTCAGCCCAAAAGAAGGGCAGCAGATCCTCTGCCGCGGCCGAGTGACGGTATACGAGCCGCGCGGAGATTACCAGATCGTTATCGACACTCTGGAGCCCCGGGGCATCGGGGCGCTCCAGGCAGCCTTTGAACAGTTGAAAGAACGGCTTCAAAAAGAAGGGCTGTTTGACGCCGCGCGCAAGAAGCCGCTGCCGGTTCTGCCCTGCCGCATCGGCATCGTGACCTCGCCGACGGGCGCGGCGATTCGGGACATGCTGAAGGTTTTCGGCCGCCGCCGGGATCGGCTGGAGATACTGATTAATCCGGTGCCGGTGCAGGGGGAGGGAGCTTCCGCGGGCATTGCCTCGGCGATTGATGAATTGAATGAACTCGGCCG
>JACQHO010000204.1 GCA_016198945.1 Nitrospirota bacterium
CCAGAAAATCGTCAACGACGCCCACGCCGTCCTCCTTTCATAAAATTATAGGGGCTCGCGTCGCCCCCTCCACATGTCTGCTGCGAATCGCAGCATGCAGGCTCGCTTTGCTCGTTAAAAATTCCCGTGTCACGCGTCCATGGGTCGTTCCGGCCGGCTCTCCTGCGCCGGGGTCCGCCGATCGATCACCTGGGTCTTGGCGATTTCGTCTCCCAGGCGATGACCCTGAAGATTGCCGATCACGAGAAGCGTTTCGATCAGAACAATCCCGACCCCCGCCAACCAGCCGATATACGGGACCATCAGGCAGAGGAACGCCGCCGAAAAAGGGATGTTCCGAAGAATGGATTCTCGAAAAGAGACCACCGTCCCGGTATCACATTGAAGGGTTTGCAACCCGATCAGTCGCTTCCCGGCGCTCTGACCTTGGAACAGACCGTCCGCGATCAGGAGATAAGTCATTCCCGCAAAAAAGCCGACCGGAGGAACCAACCGGGCCAGGGCGGCGACGATCAGGAGATCAATGAATTTTGCGATGAAACGGTTAAGCACGTCCGCTTTCGGGAGTCCTTTCGCCGCTTCCGGACGCTGCGTATCACCCTCGGCCACGATGGTCCGTCTCCATTCGCCCGTCTGACTCGCCGGGTCGATTCCCAAAGAAGGCCTATTATAACAGATCACCGCCATTTTTCAAGGAGACCGGTTGCATTTTTTACCAGAAAACGCTACTATTTTGAACGTCATGCAACCAACCCGAGGCGTCCCATGTTAAAAAATTTACGAAAAGGCACCATTGAAAATCCCTGGATCTACCGCAGCGTGATGTTTTTGATCGCGGCGACTTTCGTGATCAGCATGGGCTGGTGGGGCTTCTCGGGCGAACGGGACCCCGACGTGGCCGAAATCGATCAGGCCCGGATCACGCGGGCCCAGTACCTTCGGTACAAGGAGAATGCCTACCGTTACTATCGCGAATTGCTCAAGGAAAATTTTAAGGAAGACCTGGTCGACCAGCTGGTGATCAACACCCTGGTGGAACGCCATCTGTGGTTGAAACTGGCCCGGGAACTGCGGCTTTCGGCGGGGGTGGAGGAGCTCCGCGATGTCATCACCCGGGACCCCACCTTCCACAACGACCAGGGCCGGTTCAGCCCGGATCGGTATCAGTTCTTTTTATCGCGCAGCCGCACGACGGCCGAGGAGTTCGAGCGGTCCGTCCGGGAGGATCTTCTGATCGACAAGGCCAAGCTGATGCTTCGGGACGGCATTGTTCTGACGGCGCTGGAAACGGCGGAAGCCAGGGCCGCCGTTGCGGACCCGGCGTTGACGCCGGAGAAACGTCTTGAGGAGGAAGACCGGGCGGTCCAGGACGCCCGGGTCCGAAAACAGCAGCGGGCCATGATGTCCGTCTTGAATCGAATTCGGGCCGCCACGCGGATCGAGATCAATAAGGAGTACCTTTGATTTCTCCCCTGAGCGCGGCCATGAACCGCGTGTAGTCGTCGCCCACCTGCGTCAATCGGATTCCCATCCCGCTTTTTTTGGAGAAGCGGATCAGGTTCTGGGGAACCTGCTTGGCCCAGACCACCTGTCCCGCCATCGGGAGCGCGCGGTTGTCCGGAAGGGTCAGCTCGATGCGGAGCAGGGTGCCCGGCTTAAACACGGCGCTGGTTTTGATAAACAGACCGGTGGGCGATAAATCTTCGGTAAAACCCAGCTTCTCCGGCTTCTCCATGCCGAACTTCACCATCAGCCGCTTTCCAATTCGATTTTTACTCCGTTTTTCCATCCGGCGTCCTCGGGTGTTTTACGGATGTCCCTGCGCATTATACACACCCGGAACCCCTAAGACAACTGTGGACAACTGTCGCGACTTGGGACGCCCCGGTGCTTTGACTTGGAAAACGAAATACGGTATGGTTGTTTAGGAACGAGGAGCCCGGAGAACCATGGCCGAAGTCCAGATTCGAGGGAAAAACATCGCCGCCGTGGCGCGGGATGTTGCGGAAGGGTTTTTCACGATCAACCCCCTGGTGTTGAAGAAATTCGATCCCGAAGCCTACAAGACCCTCCACCAGCAGCTCAAAAAGAGACAGGTCGAAGTGCGCGGCGAAAAATTTCCGCTCAACGACGTCCTTGCGCTCCGGAACCGGAACGCCCGCCTCCAGCGTCTTCACAGCGCCATGTCCATCCTCGAACACAGCGCAAAAGAACGAAAAATCAGGCTTTAAAATTCCGGAAGAGGCCCTGCACAGGGCCCCTACTCCAGCGCGACATAGGTCGTCAACCGCTCCTGCCTTGACAGCCGTTGCGCCATGTCCTGGGCCGCGGCCCGTTTTGTAAAATGGCCTACGCGGACACGATACCATGTTCCCTGTTTTGGAACGATGTGCGGAAGGATAAAAACGGGATAACCCTTTCGCTTAAGACGATCGGACAAGGCCTGGGCGGCTGACCTGTCCTTGATCGCGGCGATTTGAATCGTGTACGAGGACCGGTGTTTTTGGGAAGAAGCAGCCTCTGTTGAAGGAAGAGAGGCTGATCGGGAGGGTGAACGTATAGGGGATTTTAGGGAGGGATCGATCAAACCGGGAGGAGGACTGCTCTGTTGATCCAGGGTGTCATAAAAGGTGAATGTCTCGGTCGAGGTCGTTTCCGGCGAATCGTGGGACGTCGAGACGGTTGACGGAGGGGCCGGGGCGGCGCG
>JACQHO010000201.1 GCA_016198945.1 Nitrospirota bacterium
ATCCCGGGCTCGTTGTCCACGAAACAGATCGAGCGGGAAGGGGTGAAACCCTGGCGCGTTCGCTCTCCGCCGGTTCCCATGACCTGATCCTGGCGGCCGGCGGCGACGGCACCTATCATGAAGTCATCAACGGGATGCGTGACTCTTCCGTCCCGCTCGGAATCCTTCCGATGGGAACCGGGAACAGCCTCGTCCGCGAGCTGGGATTGCCGACGAATCCGCTCCGGGCCGCCTCGGCCATCCGCAATGGCGTGGTCCGCCCGATCTATCTGGGACAATATAATCATCGCTTTTTCATACTGATGGTCGGCGCGGGATTCGATGCCGAGATCGTACGGCGCGTCCCACCTTCCCAAAAACGTCTGGGCATGCCGGCCTACATGGCGGCCGGCATCGTCGCGCTGTTCCGTTACAACTATTCCCCCATCACGTTTCGTGTCGATGGGAAAGAGGTCATAGGAACGTCGGGCATCATCGCCAAGGCCCGATGCTATGGGGGCCCCTTCGCGATCGTCCCCCGGGTCCGGCTGGACCGGCCGGAGTTGATCCTCTGTCTGTTCAAGGGACGCGGTCCCCTGACCTACTTGAAATACACGATCGGGGTGATCGCCGGGCTGCACACGCGAATGAAGGACGTGGAATTCCACGCCGGTACGACGATCGAAATCGAAAATTCCGTCCCGCTTCAGGCCGACGGCGAAGCGATTGGAAGCGGCCCGGTCCGATTGACGATCGCCCCGAAACCGCTGAATCTGGTTTATCCGCGGACGTAAAAAACATGTAGGGGAGACCCGGCGGGTCGCCCTGTCATTCCGGGCGAGGCGCCGCCTCGCCCCTACCGTTTTTCATCTTTCTGGATATACCCCCAATCGAACAGAATGTCGCGCACCTCGCCGCTGAGACCCGCCTGTCCCGCAAGCCGGCCTGAATTTCCGCCGGCAACGCCGACATAATCCAGATAAGGCGTGCGCCAGATAAAGGCGCCGGTTTCATATCGCGGATCGTAAAGCGGTTGACCATAAATCCCGCTCCTGGAATCCAGAAATGCAAGCGCCGGCACGGGAAGCGTCCGGCCGGGTTCAATCAGGCCGGACAGACCCATCGGCCCGCCGTAAAGCCGGCCCGGCTCGATCGGCCGGCCGTCCATGGACAGATCCAGACGAACGGGCGCCGCGGGCGGTTGTGTCTCGAAGAAAAAGCCGGTCGAGCGACCCCGCTCCAGATCAACCGAAAACTCGAGGGTCGTCTCATCCGTTTGTCGAAACTGAGGAAGGGGTTCCACCGGAAGCGCCTCGAAGAATCGAATGCGGCTCCCGGATCTCTCAGGCACCGAGACACGGCCGGCAAAAAGATGGCGCGCGTCTCCGGCCGCGAGCCGAAGATGATTCACCGTCAGGTCGGGAGCCGCTTCATCACGCAGCAACCCGCGCATCCGTTGCGCCGCGGCAACGGACGACGCATCCTCCAGGCCGATCAGATTGCGTCGTTCCTTCGGATCACGGTTCAGATCAAAAAGTTCCTCGCGAAGATGAATCAGACGATTTCCCTCCGGCATCCGTCGCACCAGGCGGGAGGCCGGTCCTTCCCGGGTGATGTACTTCATCCCGTCCCGCACGACGGCCTTCATATATCGTCCATCGGCATAAACCGGCCTCGGTGGAAGCGGCCGTCCTTGAATCAAGGGAACCAGGCTTCGGCCGGAAAGGTTTTTGGATGCGGAAAGGCCGGCCAGTTCTTCAACGGTCGGAAATACGTCCACCAGACTGACCGGATCGTCCACCCTCCGCCCGCCGGCGATTTTCTCGGGCCAGCGGAGGATGAGCGGGACATGGATCTCCTCGTCGTAAAGCGTGTAGCCGTGACGGTTGAAGGTCCGAAGATCCCGGTCCGGCACGCCGTAGTCGTGGGCCGGATCAAACACCTGGCCGTGATCCGCCGTGATCACGATCAGCGTATGGTCCAGAAGCCCGAGACGCTCCAGCGCGGTTCGCACGACGCCGACGTATTCATCCACATAGGCCACGCTCCCGAGATACCAGCTGTATCGATCGTACCCGGCGACCTGGATCGGACCCGCCGCCTGGAAAAGGTGCTTGACCGGCGGGCGGTACCGGCCGTGCGGCGCGTTGTAATTCAGAAACAGAAAGAAGGGCCGCCGTCCGTTCCGAGCCAGCCAGCCGATGGTCCGGTCGGTCAGGTCCACCGTATCCAGCGTGGCGCGGTTGTTGTTGGTGATCTCCTGGAAGCCCAGGTCGTACCCCGCCCCGCTGAATTCGAGCAGGAATAGATTGTTCACAAAGGCCCCCGTGAGATATCCGGCCTGCGTAAAACGGTCCGGCAGGGTCGGGAGGGACAGTGAATGAAAATGACGGCGTTCCAACGGATCCAGCCCCCGATTCCGGTAATGGACGCCGATCTCGTTCGGGTAGCGGCCGGTAAAGAAGGACGTTTCCGATGTGCGGGTATCGACCGAGGCCGACCGGGCCTGAAGGAAGACGACCCCCTCCCTCGCCAGCCGATCCATGTTCGGAGTGGCGTTCCGTTCCGAACCGTAGACGCCCATCGCATCGGGCCGCATCGCGTCCACCAGGATCACGATCACATTGGGCGGGCCTTGATCGGAGGGCAATGGCGTTCGACCGAGGATGACCGGATTTCCCCATGCCGCGGCCGACACCTCCCGGGTGTCGCCTGGAGAACGGGTCGAGAGCGTCAACGCCACGGTCCGGCCTTCCCACCGGGAGAGGTCCAATTCCATCTTCTCCCATTGCCCGTATTTCCCGCGGATGTCCGGAAACAGGTATTCCTGCATCATATCCCGGAAACTGATCCGGTTCTTACGGAACGGGGTGGTGATCAGACGATCCATGACCGTTACGGCCGCCGGGCTCCCCTCCCCTTCGCTTGGGCCGGATATCCGAACGATAAAACGGGCCGAGGCAGGGATCCGCGACCGGTGCGGCAGCACGGCCATCGCCAGTGACAGCCTCCCTTCCGCAGGGATTCGGACCGTATACGTGAGATCGGTCGGCGTCGGAGCGAACAGGGCGTCCATCACCTCCATCTCGCCGCGGTTGAGAAGACCGAGACCGGCCTGCAGTCGAACCCGGCCCGAGTCGGATCCATCCGTGGCATAGGGATAATCTCCCAGCGCGGCAAGGCCTTCATCCCATTTCGGAGAAACACGAACCGAATGCAGGGCATCACGCGTTGCAAGATCGGCCAGACGGATCGTTTCGTTCCAGGGCGGCCCGCCGACGGGGATCTTCCCCTGAATCGCAAGAAGGGGATCCGGCAGCCGGGAAGGCCGCGGATAGACGAATACGATAAAAAAAACGAGGGAACACAGCCCCAGTCCGCCGATGACTTTCAATGACAGGCGGATGAGCTTCATGGCGTCCCGCCCGCCTGTCCGGCGGGCAGGCCATCCGGCGCGGGAAGGACATATCCGTTTCGCACCACGGCCCGTGGGTCCCGGTCCATCCAGGCCCAAAGCTCGGCGCGCAGAGCATCAAACACCGCCGGATGCGCCGATGGATCGAGCGGACTCCGGTTTTCCGGATCCGAAACCTGATCGTACAGCTCATAACGAACACCGCTCCGGGTCGGGATCGAGATCAACTTGTGCCCGTCCCGCATCACCATCCGGTGCTTGGCCGCCTCGATCAGGTCCCGGTATTCCTCCTTCAGAACGATCTCCTCGCCCCGATCGGGATCCACCTCCATCAATCCGACCACGTTCGGATAATCCAGTCGCTGACGCTGAAAGAACTGCCGGCCGGACTCCACGAACCAGATGCCCGTCTCGGCAAACGCCGAAAGACCCGGATCGGCCGCTTCCCCGCGCAGCAACGGCATGAGACTGACCCCGTCGCGTTCGACCGGGTCCGGCAATTGGAGGCGGTCCAGAAGCGTCGGGACGAGATCCACCGACCGGACGATCGAACGGACCGTTCCCGGCCGCGTCGCAGGGACGGGATCTCGGATGATCAACGGCACGCGCAATACCGATTCGCCCCGAAGATGCTCGCCGTGGCCCATCCCGCGATCGTCTTCATACAAATGCTCTCCGTGATCGGACGTGATGATCAGCACCGTCCGGTCGAACAGCCCCTCCCGTTTCAGGGCCTCGATGATCCTTCCGACCTCGCGGTCGACGCTGAAGACCGCCCCGTCATAAAGCGCGCGTACCTGCTCCACGTCCGCGTCCGTCACGGTCTCATCCGTCGTGATCTGGTTCGGCTTGTGATATTTGTAAGGCCCGTCATAGCCCGGATCCGTAAACCGGGCGTAATCGGGATACGGCGCGGCGTAAGGAAAATGGGGCGTCGAAAAGAAGACCATCAGGAAAAAGGGGTCCTTTTTCATCTCGCGGATCGCCCGCTCGGCCTCCCGGGTCAGGAGGGACGGGTCCGAGGCCTGGACAAACTCCCGAAGCTCCGGGAAAACCGCCCGGCCGAAATCGTTTTCAAGGTACGGCAGAAGAAACCGGTGGATTTCGAGCCCCCGCATTTTAAGCAGCATCGGAAAATTGAAATGGGGAGACTGAACACGGTCGAACCCGAGATCCACACGCGTGAGGATGTCGCCCGAAAAATCCGAGATCGCCCGCGACCGGTAGCCCGCCGACTTCAAGGCCCGCGGGAGGCCTGGAAGCGGCCCGTCCCGATCCTCGGCTCTGGGAAACATATGGCGCACGCCGTGACGGTCCGGATAGAGACCGGTCAGTATCGTCACGAGCGAAGGGAATGTGCGCGGGAGCGAGACATAGGCCCGTTCGAAATCAACCCCTTCGCGGCAAAGCGCGTCGATCGCGGGTGTCGTCGTCCTCTGATATCCATGGCAGGAAAGATGATCGTAGCGAAGCGAGTCGATCGCGATCATCACCACATTGGGCCGATCGGCGTTTAAAGGAACACCGGACGACGGCGCGCGGGCCGGCATCAAGCTGAACACGGTCATTCCCGCCAGCCCCAACGCCGACGCCGCCGCAATCGGACGGCTGAAACGGGTTCGGGCCGCGATCCGTCTCAGAAAAGAGATCGCCTCCGGCCGCTCCCTCCACAGAAGCCGGAGACCTGGAATGATCAGGACGACGATCGTCAGGCGATTCAGGCCCGTCAACGATAAACGGTCGGTCAGGAAAAGCTGCATCCGGCGGCCGAACCCGCCGCGGTCAAAAAGGGACTCGGTATACAGCTGGGGATGCAGGATGATCCCGCGCGAATAGAAATAGAGATGGAAGGCCGCAAGCCCTCCGAGGATCCCGATGGCGAC
>JACQHO010000205.1 GCA_016198945.1 Nitrospirota bacterium
GATCAGCACCGCGGCTGGTTTCACAGCGCGCTCCTCACGTCGCTCCTGACGGACGGTCGGCCGCCCTATAAAGCCGTTTTGACTCACGGCTTTGTCGTGGACGGCGCCGGGAAAAAGATGTCCAAGTCCGCCGGAAACGTGGTCGCGCCGCAGGAGGTGATCGAAAAACACGGGGCCGAGATCTTGAGGCTCTGGATCGCGGCGACCGATTTTCGCGAGGACGTACGAATCTCGCAGGAAATTCTGTCCCATCTCGTCGAGGCCTACCGGAAGATCCGGAACACCAGCCGCTTCCTTCTCGGCAACCTGTACGACTACGATCCGAAACGCGACGCGCCTCCGGTCGAGGCGATGGAAGAGATCGACCGCTGGGCATTGCACCGGCTTCAAGGGTTGATCCGGCGCGTGCGCCAAGGTTATGCCGAATTTGAGTTCCACACCGTCTTCCATGCCTTAAACAATTTCTGCGCCGTGGACCTGAGCGCGATTTATCTCGACATCTTGAAAGACCGTCTCTATTCCGATCCGGCCGGATCCCCGTCCCGCCGCGCGGCGCAACGGGTTCTTTTCGAAACGTTGAACGTGCTCACCCGCCTCATGGCCCCCATCCTCTCCTTTACGGCCGAGGAAATCTGGAATCAGATTCCCCGCACGCAGCGGAACCATGACAGCGTTCATCTCACGCCGTTGCCGGAGGAGGCCAAGAAAGTGTGGATGGATAAGTCACTCGCAGACCATTGGGAAAATCTCCTGATTGTTCGGGAAGAAGTGACTCGTGCATTAGAAAAGGAACGGAAAGAAAAAAGGATTGGGAGTTCGCTTGAAGCACGCGTAACAATCTATGCAAAAGGCGAATCATGGTCTGCTGCTCTTGACAGCTCCAGTGGTTTTCCCTTCTATAAACTCCTCGAAGAGAAAAAGGAATTCCTTCCCTCTCTTTTTATTGTCTCACAGGTTGACCTTCTTCCATGGGATAAAAAACCGGAAGGGGTGCCGAGTGCTATAAATGACAGGATCGCAGTTCAGGTATTGCCCGCGAGGGGAACGAAGTGCGGGCGATGCTGGTGCTATCGTGAGGACGTCGGCCGCAACACGACTCATCCGGAACTTTGCGCCCGTTGCGCCGAGGCGGTCGGCCTGCCTGCCGGACAGGCTGGCTGAGATGGCGTTGATATCCGTCTTTAAAACAATCACGGAAGATCCGCGCCGTTATTTTTTTCTGGCCGCCGTCGTCGGGACGGTCTTCATCCTGGATCAGGTCACAAAAGCCGTCATCCAGAAAACGATGCAGATCCACGAATCCATTCCGGTCATCGACCGGCTCTTCAATCTCACCTACATCCGAAACCCCGGCGCGGCCTTCGGACTGTTCGCCGAACACGGCAACGGCCTCCGGATGGTCTTCTTTTCGACGATCTCGGTCGTCGCCATCCTTTTTTTATGGACGCTGTTTGTGAAAACCCCGAAAGAAGCCCGGCTGGGCCGTCTCTCGATCGCGATGGTGATGGGCGGGGCGTTTGGAAATCTGGCCGACCGGATCCGGTTCGGAGAAGTGGTCGACTTCCTGGATTTTTACATCGGCCCCTACCACTGGCCGGCCTTCAACGTGGCCGACTCCTCCATCAGCGTCGGCGTCGTATTGATGATCTGGTATTTCATCCGCGAGGACCGCAAGGCGGTTCAGCCGGATGAAAACCCTTCGGCGCATGCCTAAAGCGACCCATCCGATCCTCTCTCGCGAATTTACCGTCACGCCCAAATACGCCTTCGAGCGGCTGGATCATTACCTCGTTCGACAACAGGCGCATTCCTCCCGAACGGTTCTGCAGAGGTTGATCAAGAAGGGCGAGGTTCGTGTCAACAACCGGATGGTGAAACCCAATTACAAGATCCGTCCCGGAGACAGGGTGGTTTGTCGAATCCCGACCCCGACGCCCCTGGACCTTGTGCCGGAACCCATTCCGCTGGATGTGCTGTACGAAGACCCGGCCCTGATCGTGTTGAATAAGCCGGCCGGTCTGGTGATGCACCCGGCGCCGGGACATTACACCGGAACGCTTGTCCATGCGCTGCTGGCCCACTGCAAAGACCTCTCCGGAATCGGGGGCCGCGAGCGGCCGGGGCTGGTCCACCGGCTGGACAAGGACACCTCGGGCGTGATCGTCGTGGCCAAGACCGATTCGGCCCATCGGTCTCTCTCGCAGCAGTTCAAGGCCCATACGATTGTGCGCCAGTACCAGGCGCTCGTGGCCGGCCGCCTTCGAAAAGGCAGCGGGACAATTGATCTGGCGATCGGCCGGGACCGATGGGAACGAAAGAAGATCTCCCATCGGACGGCCCGGCCCCGGGAGGCCCGGACGACCTACCGCGTGATCGAACGCTTTGCGGCGGCCACGCGGGTGGAGGTATTCCCCCGGACCGGCCGCACGCATCAGATCCGGGTCCATTTCGCATCGCAGGGCCATCCCATCCTGGGCGACCGGGTTTACGGCGGCCGGTCGGCGGTTCTGGAGTCCGTGCCGGCGGACCGGCAGATGCTTCATGCCGAGCGGCTGGGATTCATTCATCCGGAACGCAAGGAATATATCGAATTCTCAGCGCCGCTTCCGGCCGACATGGAGCGGGCCGTCGAGGCCCTGCGGCGTTTTTCGGCCCCGCGCTGAACACGCTTGACTTCCGTGACCGTACAACGGTATACTCCGTCTTAAAGTTTAACGGCATTCCGGCTGTCATGCTGTATGGGAATCGCCAACTTCAACCATGAGGGGGACATGCAATGAAGAATGTATCCAAGACACAAGTCGGCCAGCGGATCCGATCCATCCGGGGGAAGATGAATCAGACCGATTTTGCAAAAATGATCGGCGTGCGGAAACAAAACTACGTGAGCCGCTACGAACACGGCCGGATTCCGAACCCGGAACTCCTGGTCCGGATCGCAAATTATGGAAAGGTCACGGTGGACTGGCTTCTGACCGGACGCGGAAAAGGACCGAAATCCCGTTAAACCCAACGGCCCCGTCAAGTCTCTTGACGGGGCCGTTCCGTCTTCACCCTTCAGCGGCTGCATGCTTTTCCTTGAAGCGTTTCATTCGAAAGATGTCTTCGCGCTCGCGCTCCTCCAACGCAAAACGGACCGACCGGATCTGGAAATGAAGTTCCGGCAGGACGATCTCGGTCAGGGCGTTGATCCGTCGCGTCGTCTTCTTGATCTCCTCCCCGATCTTCTTTAAGCGCATCTCGACCGAAATGATTTTGAGGGCCTGGTCCAGCGCCCTTTCGAAATCCCGCGCCGCGGTGTTGACGTAGCTCGACACGCCCGTGACGGCGTACCCCCGGGCGTCGGCCGAACGGATGACGCCGGGATGCCGGATCTCCGGAAACTTCACCCCCCAGATATTTTTCTCGACGAGCTCAACCGGGATATCCCGGTGCGCCGCGAACGCGGCCGACTCCACGACCGCCCGTCCGTCCCGTCCGAGCGCCACGGCCAGGGAGTTCATGCCGCCCTCCATCAGGCTCCGGAGGAGGTCCCTCGAGGCGACCACGGTGTCCAGGGTCGAGAAGAATTCACGCACCAGCGCCTCCCGCTTGCTGCGGAGAAGATCCAACCCTTTCCGGGCCGATTCTACCTGGCCCTTCAGGATCAGCAGGTTCATTCGTGTCGGGCTGGCCTTCTGCATCACTCCCGTCCTCTAAAAAGCGTCATCCTTTATAGTGCTTCTGGATGAACTCCGGCTTGATCCGCGTGAGCCGCTCCTTCGGCAAAAGACCCAAAAGCTTCCAGCCGAGGGCCAGCGTCTGCTCCAGGCTGCGCTCCTCGTTCCCCTGATTCACGAAGGCCTCCTCGAACCGCTCGGCGAACTTGAGCAGACGCTTGTCCGGCTCGGTCAGGCCCTCTTCGCCGACGATGGCCGCCAGCCGCCGCAGGTCCCGTCCCTGGGCGTAGAAGGCGTAGAGCTGGTCCGCGACGCCGCGGTGATCCCCCCGGGTCTTCCCCTCGCCGATACCCAGATTCATCAGGCGCGAGAGGCTCGGCAGGACGTCGATCGGGGGATAAACCCCCTTGCGGTGAAGATCCCGCGACAGGACGATCTGCCCCTCCGTGATGTAGCCCGTGAGATCCGGAATCGGATGCGTGATGTCGTCGTCGGGCATCGTCAGGATCGGGAGCTGCGTCACCGAACCGGTCCGCCCCTTGATCCGTCCGGCCCGCTCATAGATCGTCGCCAGATCCGTATACATGTAGCCGGGATAACCCCGCCTCCCGGGGATCTCCTCGCGCGCCGTCGCGATCTCCCGGAGCGCCTCGCAGTAATTCGTGATGTCCGTCAGGATCACCAGCACGTGACGGTTGTGGGTGAAGGCCAGATACTCGGCCGCCGTCAGGGCGAACCGGGGCGTCAGAAGCCGCTCGATCGTGGGATCGTCGGCCAGGTTTAAAAAGACGACGGTATGGTCCGAGACGCCGCTTCGCTCGAATTCCTCCAGAAAGAACGAGGCCTCCCGGAAGGTGATGCCCATCGCGGCGAAAACGACGGCAAACTCGGTCTCCTCGCCCGCCACCTTGGCCTGCCGGAGGATCTGCGCCGCGATCTCCTTCGCCGGCATGCCGGAACCGGAAAAGATCGGGAGTTTCTGGCCGCGGACCAGGGTGTTGAGGCCGTCGATCGTGGACAGCCCCGTCTGGATGAAATGCGCCGGCTTGTCCCGCGCGACGGGATTGATCGGGCTTCCGATGATCCCGGCCCACCGCTCCGGAATGATCTCGGGCAGGCCGTCGATGGGTTCGCCCGCCCCGTTGAACCGCCGGCCCAGGATGTCCGGCGAAAGCCCCATCCGGGCGACACTCTCGGAAAACCGGATCCGCGTTCCGGTCGTGCTGATCCCGGCGGTCGACTCCAGGACCTGAATCACGGCATACTGCTCCGAGATTTCGATCACCTGGCCCCGGCGCTCCCGTCCCGCGGGAAGCAGGATCGCGACCATCTCGCCGATCGAGACCCGACGCACCCCCTTCACAAACAGCAGCGGGCCGGAAATGGCATGAAGCGTGCCGTATTCCCGCGTCAACAGATCCATCACTCCGCCTCCCGTTCGAGTTCCTTGTCCATCCGGGACGCCAGCTCCCCGGCCCGCTCGATGAATCCGGCCACCGGAATTTCTTTCATCCGTCCCAGCTCCTCTCGAAACGGAAGGCCGAAGATCTCCTCCACCGACCGGCCTTTTTTTAAGAGAGCCTGACAGAAGCGGTCATAATGGATGATCACCTTCAGCATCCAGTACTGTTTCTCCAGCGGACAGGAGGCATCCACCTCGGAGAAGGCATGCTGCCGCAGAAAATCATCGCGGAGGACCCGGCCGATCTCCAGGGCGATCCGTTGCTGATCCTGAAGCGCGTCCACGCCGACCAATTGAACGATCTCCTGGAGCTCCTCCTCCTTCTGCAGAAGCGCCATCATCTGTTTCCGGAGATCGGACCAGTCGGGCGCAACCTCTTTCCGGTAGTAATCCTCCAGGGAGTTGATATACAGCGAGTAGCTCCGCTTCCAATTAATCGCCGGGAAATGCCGCCGGTGGGCCAGGTCGGAATCCAGCGCCCAGAGCGTCCCGGCCACGCGCATCGAACATTGCGTGACCGGCTCCGAAAAATCGCCGCCGGGCGGAGAGATCGCCGAGACGATCGTGATGGAACCCCCGCGGTCCGATGAACCGAGGCAGGCCACCCGGCCGCCGCGTTCGTAAAAATTGGCGAGGCGGGTGGCCAGATAGGTGGGGTATCCCTCTTCACCCGGCATCTCTTCGAGCCGGGAGGAGATCTCGCGAAGCGCCTCCGCCCATCGGGAGGTGGAATCGGCCATCAGGGCCACGCGATATCCCATATCGCGGTAATACTCGGCGATCGTGATGCCGGTATAGATCGAGGCCTCGCGCGCCGCCACCGGCATATTGGAGGTGTTGACCACCAGGACGGTCCGTTCCATCAGCGGGCGGCCCGAGGCCGGATCGGCCAGTTCCGGAAATTCGGCCAGCACCTCGGTCATCTCGTTGCCCCGCTCGCCGCATCCGACATAGACGATGATGTCGGCCCGGGCATATTTGGCCAGGGTCTGCTCGACGACTGTTTTGCCGGTCCCGAATCCGCCCGGCACGATCGCCGTGCCGCCGGCCGCCACGGGAAACAGGAGATCAAAGATCCGCTGGCCGGTGATGAAGGGCAGTGTGGGAGACAGCCGTTCACGGAAGGGCCGCGGCGTCCGCACCGGCCATTTTTGCATCAAGGTCAGCGGCGCGCCGTTGTCGAGCCGCGCGATCGTCTCGGTCACACGGAAGGATCCTTCCCGGATCTCGGCCAGTTTTCCGGAGAGGCCGGGCGGCACCATCACCCGGTGTTCGATGCGGGCCGTTTCGGCGATCACCCCGATCACGTCTCCACCCGATA
>JACQHO010000206.1 GCA_016198945.1 Nitrospirota bacterium
CGACGGTATCATAACAATCTGGGGTATGCCTATGGGATGATCGAGCGATACCCCGATGCCCTGCGTGAATTTCTACAGGGCGGCACGGAGGCTGCCGCCTTTAACAATCTGGGGTTTTCCTATCAGGCCGGTGGCGATCTGAACCAGGCGCGCGATCTCTATCGCAGGGCGCTGGAGATCGATCCCGGGCTGAAAACGGCCCGTCAAAATCTTGCGGCGCTCTGTCGGTCCCGAACGTCGGAGGACGGGGCCTGTGTTCTACAGGATGGAAATGGAACGAATCCAACGGAGGCTCCATGAAAAGTTTCGGATCCAGACCTTCGGGCGTCACGGCACAACACGTTCCGTCCCGGTTTTGGTTATTGTCTTATTGGGGCTGGGGGGTTTTTCTCATGATCGGGTTCATGGCCGGCTGCGCTTCCCGCGCGCATCTTTCTCCCGATTTCGGGATGCGCAACCATGAGATCCAACAACGCCAGGCGGTCAACCCCGATGCCCCTTTAAATAAATCCGGCCCGGCCGGTCTTCCGGGAACGATCGGTGAAACCGTGAATAAACGGTATTCCGAAAGCTTCAAACAACCGCCCGCAACGACCGGTTCATCCAACAAATCGGAGAAGACACAATGAACAAGATTCGGCATCAACAGGGCAGTGTTGCTCTGTTCGTCACACTGGGCATCCTTTCGCTGATCGGATTCGCGGCGCTTGCGGTGGATGTCGGGTACATTTATGCCTATCACTGGAAGCTCCAACACTCCGCCGATGCGGCGGCGCTGGCCGCGGCCCGGTATATCACGGATATGGCCGAGGACCCGGCCGCGGTTGCACTAAGGCTGGCGGGTGATAATGGAATCGGGACCGAACCCTCGACCGCGATTTCGGTGAGCACCGGTTGTTGGAACGGCTCCGCCTTTTCAACCCCCTGCGCGTTGCCCAACGCGGCGGCCGTGACGATTACGGATACACAGAACAGCCTGTTGGCCAATGCACTCAATATCCAAAACTTCAGTTTCTCAAACACGTCCGTGGCCTTGATGGAACTGAATCCGCCGCAGATCTTATCCGGCCGGGATGTTCGATTCAACGGCGGCCTTCAAGTTCAGGTTTCGGGCGATGACCTCCGCATCCATGCGAACGCCAACCTGACGGTGAACGGCCGCCTGTCCGTCACGAACGACCCCGATAATCCCGGAAACGTCACATTGAGCGCAACCGGAGTCATGTCGCCTTCTTCGCAAGGCGAGTCCGGGGCCACCCCGTATTCGATTCCGACCGTCAATATGGCGGCATTGGAGGCCAAAGCCCGGGCATCCGGAATCTACTACGACGAAGGTCTGACACTCAATATGGAGGATTTGTCCGGCCGGAGCGGCGTGGTTTATGTTAATGGAGACGTAACCATTGAGAGCAGCCGTTGCGGCGGGGGGAGCCTTTCGAACATCACGGTCGTTTCATCCGGAACCATGACCTTCCGCGCTTCGGAGGTTTCCGGACAGACAGATCCCTCGTCCGGCGGGGTTACGGTCTACTTTGTTTCGGGCGGGGATATGAAATTTCTGGGTTCGGTTGACCAGATCGAGGGCGGGGTCTTCCGATCGGCCGGTGAGATTGCCGTCAACGGCGGGGGCGGATCAGACGTTGTTCTCCAGACCACCTTCTTCATTGCGGATGGCGATGTCCGCTTCAACGGGGGACTGCGCGATGTCGAGTATCAAGAGACCATCGACGTTGTTGCTCCGCTGTTTCAGTTGCCCGGCATGACTTCCCGTCTTGTGCTTTAACCCGGATCGGGCGGGCCAGTCGAATTTCACAGGGGGGATCCTTTCGATCTCCCCTTTTTTTTGGGCTGAATGCTCGATTTGCCCGCCTACTTTAATCCAAACACCTCATGGGCATCGCTAAACGACCCGCCCGGACTGGTTCCACCGCTGAGGACATGAATCTTATCACCGATCGCGTCCGCACCGAGGCCGTGGCGCGCAGTCGGCATTGAAGCCATCCTGGTCCATGAATCTGTTTTTGGATCGTAGGCTTCGTTCTGGTTGAACGTGCCGTCGGGCGACTCTCCTCCAAACACAAAAATCCGTCCCTCAAGAACGGCCGAGGCGATCCCGCTCCGCGCCGTGGGAAGCGGAGCTTTTGGAACCCATCGGTTGTTTAAAACGTCGTAGGCTTCATGCGTATTGAGATTATTGCTGTACGATGATTTGATCCGTCCGCCGATGGCGTATAGCGTGTTCCCCACAACGGAAACGGCGAGGTGGTCGCGCGGCGTGGGAAGCGGCGCGAGTTTCTTCCAGAGGTTCGGGACGGGATCATACCCCTCGTTTGCCCCCGTGTTATTTCCGTCCGCGTATCCGCCCACGGCGTAGAGTATTCCGTTGTGAACGCCGACGCCAAGACCTCCTCGGGCGGTCGGCATGGGTTGCTTTTCGGTCCAGCGATCGGCTTTCGGATCGTATTCATAGACCGTGTTCTGCGGCGTCCAGGAAAAATTTCCATGGAAGCCGCCTACGACGTAAAGTTTTCCTTCGACCGTCCCGATCCCGGCATGATGGCGCGCTTCCGGAAGCGGCGCCGCCTCGCTCCAACGGTCCGTGACCGGATCGTACACCTCGACCCGCGTGGTGTTGCCGATCCGCCGGAAGCCGCCCACGACATAGATCTTTCCATCCAGGACCGCGACCGCCACTTCGGTTCGCGGGGTCGGAGCGGGCGCGGCTTGGGTCCAGGTTCCGGCCGGCTGAGGAAAGGCATTCGTGAGGGGGACGACAAGCACGAAGAGGGCCGTCGGTAATGCGAATTTAAACGGCAGAGCGGGGTTCATAAAGAACTCATATCGGATAGACCGTCCGTAGGGGCGGTTCGCGAACCGCCCCTACATTTTTCGGAACGCGTTATAAGCGGCCTTTACCGTCTTCTCGATGTCGGCCGCGGTGTGCGCGGTGGACAGGAAGGCGGCCTCAAACTGGGATGGAGCGAGATAGACACCTTCTTCAAGCATCGTTGTGAAAAATTTCGCGTAGGCCTTGGTGTCGGAGGTTTTTGCCTCGGCGTAATCCGTCACGGGCCGGTTCGTAAAAAAGAGGGTCATCAGCGAGGCGATGCGCGTGCCGGTGACGGCCACGCCGGCCTTCTTCGCAGCGTCGGTCAATCCCACTGCCAACGCGTTCGACCGTTCCTCCAGCTTCCGGTAAACGCCCGCCCGGCTCAAAAGTTTAAGCGTCTCGATTCCCGCCGTCACGGCCAGCGGATTGCCTGAAAGGGTTCCGGCCTGATAGACCGGTCCGAGGGGCGCGATCCGTTCCATGATTTCCCGTCGGCCTCCGTAGGCC
>JACQHO010000199.1 GCA_016198945.1 Nitrospirota bacterium
CCGGCGTGGCGGAGGAACGATCCTTCAAGCCCATGCTCCGGCATCATCGGGACGAGATTCTCCGGATTCACCGGGAGCTGGCCGGCGACGGGATCCGCGTTCTGGCCTGCGCGTCGCGCTTGCTTGAGTCGCTTCCCCCGACCGGCGACCTCCGGGGGATCGAGGAAGATCTGACCTTCCTGGGGCTGTTCGGGATGATGGATCCCGCCCGTCCGGAAGTCCGGGCGGCCGTGGCCCGATGCCGTGAGGCCGGGATACGGCCGGTGATGATTACGGGCGACCACCGGATCACGGCCGAGGCGATTGCGGCCAACCTGGGGATCCAGATTCCGGGGGATCGCATCCTGACCGGCGAGGAGTTGGAAACGATGACCTCCGACACGCTCAACTCGCTCGTTCCGAAGGTTTCCGTCTATGCCCGGGTTTCCCCGGAGCACAAGGTGAAGATCGTGCAGGCCTTGAAGCATCGGGGAGAAGTCGTGGCGATGACCGGCGACGGGGTGAACGACGCCCCGGCCCTGCGCGCGGCCGACATCGGCGTGGCGATGGGGAAGGGCGGGACGGACGTGGCCCGGGAGGCTTCGGACATGGTGCTTTTAGACGACAACTTTGCGACCATCGTCTCGGCCGTGGAAGAAGGGCGGATCATTTACGACAACATCCGGAAATTCACCCGGTACATGTTGTCCACCAACAGCGGCGAGATCCTCGTGATGTTTTTTGCGATCCTGTTCGGGCTGCCGCTGCCGCTGCTGCCGATCCAGATCCTCTGGATCAACATGGTGACCGACGGACTTCCGGCCCTGGCGCTCGGTCTGGAGCCGCCGGAGCGGGCCGTGATGAAGAGACCTCCCCGGGATCCACAAGAGAGTCTTTTCGCGGGCGGCCTGGGCTTGCATACCGTCTGGGTGGGACTGCTCATGGGAATCGGCACCCTCGGCGTCTTCGGATGGTTTCATCGGAGCGAGGACCTCGCGCACGGCCGGACCGTGGCCTTCTTCACCCTCACGATGTTTCAGATGTTTCATGTTCTGGCGGTCCGGTCCGAGCGGGACTATCTCTGGAGGATCGGCCTGTTTTCCAACCCCGGATTGATCGGGGCCGTCGCGCTGACCGTCGGGATTCAATTCGCCATCACCTACAGCCCGCTGCTTCAGCCGATTTTTCACACCACCGCCTTGACGTCGGGGGAACTGGCCGCATGCATCGCGACGGCGTTGTCGGTCTATTTCGCCGTGGAGGGGGAAAAATGGCTGCGGTATCGAAGCCTAAAAGCCGCAGCGGTTTGATTCACAGCCGCTGAAATACGAACACGAGGGGAGGACAGCCATGATCTCGCTGCATCGGATTCTGGTGGCAACCGATTTTTCTGATTTTTCCAAGGAAGCGCTGGCGTATGCGGTTTACCTGGCCCGGGGTTTCGGAGCGGACCTCTATCTGCTCCACGTGTTTGAACCGCCGTTCTTCAGCCGCACCGGCGTTTCGCCGAGCGTCCGGCCGGAGGTGCACCAATGGATCCAGGAGATGAAGGAGGAGGATTCCAGGGAGTTGAATCTCGCGGCCTCCGAGATCCGGCATCAGATCGCAAAGGTTCATCCCATTTTAAAAGAAGGGGAGCCGTTTCTTGAGATTCTCAAGGCGGCCGGCGAAATTCCGGCCGATCTGATCGTGCTCGGCACGCACGGCCGCACCGGACTGGCCCATGTTCTGATGGGCAGCGTGGCCGAGCGGGTCGTTCGCAAATCGTCCTGTCCGGTATTCACCGTCCGGCCGAAGGCGTTTGCCGTCGCAAAAGAGAGTCAGGGCCAAAAATAGCAACCGACTTCAAGGATGAATTCCAACATTGGAAACGGGGGGATTGCGATGAAACTTCCATTGCAGATCACGGTGCGCAACGCGTCGGTTTCGGACGTGGTCAAGAATGAGATTCGGGACAGGGCGGTCAAGCTGGAACAGTTTTCGAACAACATCATGGGATGCCGGGTGACGGTGGACAGTCCGCATCGGCATCAGCACCAGGGCATGCAATATGCGGTGCAAATCGATCTCACCGTCCGCGGCTTTGAGCTGGTGGTCAAACGCCAGCCGCATGAGGATATCTATGTCGCGGTTCGGGACGCGTTTGACGCGGCCCGCCGCCGTCTGGAGGGTTATGAGTGTCGGCTGCGCGGAGAGGTCAAGAACCATGAAGCCCCGTCCCTGGCCCGCGTGAGCAAGCTGTTTCAGGACGAGGGATACGGATTTCTCGAAACCCCGGACGGGTATGAGGTCTATTTCCATCGAAACAGCGTTTTGGGCGACGCCTACGACCGTCTGACGGTCGGGTCCGAGGTGCGGTTTGTTGAGGAAGAGGGGGAAAAGGGGCCTCAGGCGAGCACCGTCGAAGTGTTCCGAAAACACCGCGGCCGGGAGGAGAAAGCCGGCCCGGAAGCGGGGGAGGGAACGTCATGACATCCCGCCGACTCCCTACGGCCCTATTCGGCGCGCAGGCGGCCGATGCCTGAAAAAAACACGGTGAAACTCCGATGACGACGAATGGCCGGGAGGTTTCTTCCGATCGCCTCCGCGCTTATTTTGAGCCGGATCAATTTTCCTTCAAGACCACCGAGGAACTCGTCCCTCAGGATGGCGTCATCGGTCAGGAACGGGCGGTTCGGGCGATGGACTTCGGTCTCCATATTCAGGACCGGGGTTACAATATTTATGTTTCCGGCGTCCCGGGCACCGGCAAGAACACGATCGTGAAGTCCATGATCAGACGGGTGGCCGAGACGCAGCCCACGCCGGAGGATTGGTGCTACGTCCATAACTTTCAGGATCCGGACCGCCCGAAGGCGCTGAGCCTCCCCGCCGGAAAGGGAAAGGAGTTCCAGCGGGACATGGATCGCCTCATCGCCGCTCTTCGCGTGGAACTTCCGAAGGTTTTTCAAAGCAAGGAGTACGAAGACCAGCGCCGGCTGCTTGAGGAAAATTTCTCCAAGGCCCGCGACAGCCTCACCGGCCGTCTGGAAGAACAGGCCCGGGAGTACGGTTTCATGATCAAGAGCACGTCCCTGGGCATGATCGTGGTTCCCATGTTCAAGGGCCGGCCGCTGGAAGCCGGACAGGTGGAGGCCCTGGATCCCAAAACCCGGTCCGAGATCGGGCGAAAGGAGAAGGACCTCCACGAACAGATCCGCACCTTCGTCCTGCAGATCCGCGAGCTGAGGGATGAGATGCACCGGAAGGTTGAAGAGCTCGACCGTCAGGCGGTGCATTACACCTCCGAGCCCGCCTTTGAGAGCCTGCGTGAAAAATATCGGGGATTTTCAAAAGTCATGGACACCATCCGGGATGTCCAGCAGGACGTCCTCGAAAATTTCAAGGATTTTCTTCCCGAGCCGGAGAGCCCGTTCCGGATTTCCGGCATGGAACTGGAGTCTCCGCGCAGAGCGATGACCCGGTATGCGGTCAATGTCGTCGTGGACAACGCCGGGACCCGCGGCGCGCCGCTGATGGAGGAGATGAACCCGACCTACAACAATCTGGTCGGCCGGATCGAAAAGAAGGGACGATTGGGGACCCTCTACACGGATTTCACCATGATCAAGGGCGGCTCCCTTCTCCAGGCCAACGGGGGCTACCTTCTGCTGAATGTTCTCGATGTCCTTCGAAACCCCTTCTCGTGGGAAGCGCTCAAGCGGATCATTAAGAATCAGGAGGTGAAGATCGAGGATATCGGGGATCTCTACGGGGTGATCGCCGCGGCGGGGATCAAACCCGAGCCGATCCCGGTGCGGCTGCGCGTGATTCTGATCGGGAATCCGCTGATCTATTACCTCCTCCATGCGTATGAAGAGGATTTCGGCAAGCTCTATAAGGTGAAGGTTGATTTCGATCTGCAGCAGAATCGCGGCGCCGACTCTCCGATGCAGTATGCCCGTTTCATCGCGCGGATCTGCCGGGAGGAAGGACTGCCCCATTTTGATCCGGCCGGCGCGGCCGCCGTGCTGGAGCAGACCTGCCGATGGGCGGAGCATCAGAAAAAGCTCTCGCTGCGTTTCAGCGACCTGGCGGATCTGGTGCGGGAGGCCGGCCACTGGGCCCGACAAGATGGAAAGGAACGGGTGTCGCGCCCGCATGTGCGGAAGGCCGTGGAGGAAAAAGCCTACCGGTCGAACCTGCTGGAAGAGCGCATTCGCGACTGGATCGCCGAGGGAACCCTTCTGGTGGATCTGTCCGGAGCCGTGGTGGGCCAGATCAACGGACTTTCGGTCCACGATCTGGGTGATTTTTCCTTCGGTCGCCCGTCCCGGATCACGGCCCGGGTCTTTCTCGGTCCGTCCGGAATCGTGAACATCGAGCGGGAGGCCAAGCTCAGCGGCAAGACGCACAGCAAGGGGATCCTGATCCTCTCCGGGTACCTGGGCGGACGGTATGCGCGGGAGATTCCCCTCTCCCTTTCGGCCAGCCTCTGTTTCGAGCAGAGCTACGGCGAGGTGGAGGGCGACAGCGCCTCGGCGGCGGAATTGATCGCGCTGCTGTCCGCCCTGTCCGACATCCCCGTGCGCCAGGGCATCGCCGTCACGGGGTCGGTGAATCAGAGGGGGGAGCTCCAGGCCATCGGCGGCGTGAACGAAAAAATCGAAGGCTATTACGCCGTCTGCAAGATCACGGGGCTGACGGGCGAGCAGGGGGTGATCATCCCACAAACGAACGTCAAGAACCTGATGCTCAAGGACGAGATCGTCGAGGCGGCCGCCGCTGGACGGTTCCATGTCTATGCGGCCTCGACGGTGGATGAGGCGATGGAGATTCTGACGGGGTTCCCGGCGGGCGAGCTTCAACCGGCCGGGGGATATGCCGCCGGCACGATCAACGCGGCCGTCATGACGCGTCTGATCGAGATGAATGAACGATGGTGCGAGTTGGACGCCGCCCGTCGCCGCGACGTCGGGGCGCCCGCCCCGGAGCCGCTCGA
>JACQHO010000200.1 GCA_016198945.1 Nitrospirota bacterium
GCCCCGCTGGAGCCGGGCACTCAATACGTCCTGTGGGTTTTTAAATACATCTCCATGGGCGGTGAACCATGTCCACGCCTCGGCAGCCGCGTTTTCATCAAGACGGCCGGCGAGGCGCCCAAGGACGGCAACCCCATCCGAGAGATTAATCTGAGCGCGGTCTGGCGCGGCAGCACGAATGGAATGCAACGCCTGACCGGAACCGTCACGGACGTTCATCCAAAATTAGAGATCGTATCTCTCGATACCCAGGAGCAGGGGAAGATCCAGATCATTCTGGACGACGGCAGTTTTATCATGAAAGGTGAGAAGGTCCTGGGCAAATCGGACCTGAAGCCGGGCGATTCAGTCCAGGCCGAATTCTTCGGTGAGCGCTTGGTCTGGATCTTGGTGAATTGAAATGAATCAATATCCCTGGGACTCGACATTTTTAGCTACGAAAGCTCGAATCAGCTCCGCCACTTTGTCGGGTTGGTCCACGAAGGCGAAGTGACCTGCGTCGGGAACGACCTCATACTGAAACACGGACTCCGGAATGATCTGTTGGGCCCGGTTATAATAATCCTCCGTTAAAAATTGATCCTCCTGGGAACGGATCAATAGAATGGGCTTGTTGAGATTCTCAACCATGAACGGAACGAAGCCGGACCGAAGACTGTCCCGGTAGGCCGCCAGCCGTATCTCAAACGCCTTCTGGGATTTTCGGTCGCCCAATGGCACGAACAATCGATCCATTTCCTCCCGTGCAGGCGTCTTATCGCGCCAGCGCAACGAAAGGGTGGGGATCAGCGATGCTTCTTCCCCCGATCCGGCCTGTTTGAGGGCCTCTAACATCGCTTGAACCTTGTCCGACCATTTTGCAACCTCCAGACCGTTGATGCTGATGATCGATTTGGTCAGGTTGGGCCAGTGGTGACCGAACCCGGCCGCCTCCATGCCGGATTCGCCCACACCCAGGATGTGGACTTGGGAGAGTCCCAGGGCTTTGACCAGGTCCCGGTAAAGCTCAAGCAGCCGGATGTCCGAGAAGTCTCCTTTCATCGATTTCGGCGCGCGCAGTCCGGGCGGCTCAACCACGATCACACGCATCGAACTGCTTAACCGAGCGGCCAGATCGTTCCAGATCGCGGTGCTGAACCGATACGGAGTCAAAATGATAAGAGGCTCGCCCTCACCCTGATCGGTATAGGCGATCGGGACATTTCCGGCCCTGACCGACTGGTGACCCGGTGGGATATCATCCGGGTTGGGTTTTGCGGAAGCAGTTCGGGGGACGGGTAGGATCAACGACACCGTGATCAGAAGACAGACTGTGCGTAGGATCATTATGGGTCCTGCTCGCATGAATAAAAATGCGCGGTCATCGTACCTCAGATTCCGACCCGTGTCAATCCGATTCAATGCGCCGGCACAAATTTCCAGAGGGCAACACCACTTTCGTGTAGTCGGTATTCTGCTTTTGGGGATGCCTGTAATGCATCATGCGGATTATTGAGGGCGGTTACGGAACGGATAATAAGTTTGGGCCGCCTTTTCGCTTGACAACAATTCATCTCCTTGTTAGCATTACGGCCGACACTCGATATGGATATCCTAACCGTGACTACGACCTCATTTTGAGCCATGGGGGGCGAAGCGGGTTGGTCCTTAGGTCGTCCATATCAACGGTGCAACCGATTACTGATTCCTAAGGCAAGGAACCCTAATGCCCCCTAAGCGGTTTCTGATCCTTCCTTTGCTCACGGCACTGTTTGTCATTGCCGCGACCGGTTTCTCCCAGGCGGACACGACCCTTCAAACCCGCAATCTCTTTGGTCCTGAACAATTTCTCCGCACCACGGGTGCGACCAACGTTTACACCCGGTCTTTCAATGTCCCTTCCTATGTAAGCGCGCCGTACACCCTTCATATTCAGAATGGACAACCCAACGGCGCCGGCCGATTAACCGATGCTATTTCCTCCGGCGCGATATCCATCAACGGGACCGAAATCGTCCACAAATCCGACTTTAATCAAAATGTTGTTTCGATTGATCGGACGATTACGCTCAATGCCGTTAATACCCTTACGGTTACACTTGACAGCGCCCCCGACAGTTTTATTTTGGTCGTGATTTCGGGTGTCATCAACTTAGGTAAACTGAACCAGCCTCGATCGGGCCACACCGCCACGCTTTTTATCGATGGAAGCGTCCTGATCGCCGGCGGCCAAAACAGCAGTGGAATTCTGGCCTCGTCCGAGCGTTTTGATCCGCTCAGCCTCGCGTTTAATTCTCTTTCAGGCAATATGGGGATGGGCCGGATGGATCATTCCGCCTCGGGGCTCTCCGATCAAACGACACTGATCGTGGCCGGGCAAAACGCCGGCGGTGTCATCGCCGGAGCAGAGCTGTATGATCCATTGACCGGATTGTTTTCGAATCTTTTGGACGCGGTACGGATTCCGCGATCCGGCCATACCGCCACCGGGCTTTTGGACGGGCGGGTGCTGATCGTAGGAGGCCAGAGCACCGGCGTCACCGGGTCGGCCGAGACCTTTGATGCCCAGAGCGCCATTCTATTTAAGCCCTCGTTTGATCCCCAGGCCGGGGGCTTCACGATCTTGGCTCATGCCCTGTCAACGTCCCGGTGGGACCATACCTCAACATTATTATCGGATGGGAAGGTCTTGATCGTGGGCGGGAGAAATGAGTCGGGCTACCATTCCTCGGCCGAACTGTTTGATCCCGCCACCGAGACTTTTACACCGCTTTCGTCGGTCATGACCGTCTACCGCGCGGGTCACGCCGCCACACTTCTGCCGGACGGTCGGGTCTTGATCTTGGGGGGACAAAACGACGCTGGGTATCTTGCTTCGGCCGAGATCTTCGATCCGGTGAGCGGTGTTTTCAGCGTCGTTTCTTCCGGTCTCCTCGCGCCTCGATCCAACCACACCGCCACGCTGCTGCCGTTTGGGGAGATTCTGGTTTCAGGCGGGGAGAATGATTTCGGGACTCTGGATACCGCCGAGTTCTATGGTCCGCCGCCCACGGACTCCGTTTCTCCTGTGGTCGTTGCGGTCAGTCCATCCGATGGAGCAACCGGCGTGGATCTCACCGAGATCATCGGGGTGCGGTTCTCCGAGCCGGTGGACGTGACGACCTTGTATCCGGGAAGCATTTCTCTGACCGGATCCGCCTTAGGCGGAGGAGCAGTCGACTCGATGATCGGTCCGTCCGCCTCAGGCGGAGAACAGGGATTGATGGTCTTCCTCGTACCCAAAACCAAGCTATCACCCGGCACGGCCTATGCCCTCTCCCTTACTTCAGCCGTCCGAGATACATCCGGAAATCCCCTGGTGCCCTATACGACCAACTTCACCACCGTGCCTGCACCCATCATCACCGGCGTGACGCCGAATCATGCGCCGGGCGGCGCCGGTGTGACGATCACGGGCCAGAATTTTGATCCTTCCGCGCCGACCAAGAACGTGGTCAAGTTCGGCGGTGTAAACGCCGTGGTCGCATCGGCCACCGCGACACAGATTGAAACAAGCGTGCCGTCCGATGCCACGGTAGGGGCCGGAAATCTCGCCGTCACGACGCGAGGAGGCACGGC
>JACQHO010000026.1 GCA_016198945.1 Nitrospirota bacterium
AGGACAAGCAGGCCAAAGAGAGTTTGATCGAGAAGAAGACCAAGGATTTAATCGAGAACATCGAAGAGCAGTTCGGGGATATGAAGTTGTATTGAGGAATCCCCCCCGCGCGCGCGAGGCCGGAGTGGGGCCTATGTTTCCGAGGGGCTTTTCAACGTCGTCAGCTCGATCGCCGCCGCGTTCGTCCCGTCCCCCATCAAAACCTGTCCTTCCTGAATCGTGCATTGCAGCTTCATGTCGCGCTGCGCGAGCTTTGTCAGTGCGCGGCTCCCGTCCGGCGGCAGATTCATCACGCACAGGTTATTCAACCTCTCGAGCCCGGCCCGGTTCTGCTCCCACCACCGGTCGGCGGCACGGCCGCCATAGGCATAGACGACGACCCGTTTGGCGCGGCCGCAGGCCTGGCGAAGGCTTTTCTCGTCGCGAAGGCCCACGTCGATCCAGATCTCGATCACGCCGGTCAAATCCTTCTTCCAGAGACCGGGCTCGTCTTCGGTGCTCAGCCCCCGGCCGAACAACAGTGCGTCGTCCGCATTCAGAGCAAACGCCAGCAGGCGCACCATCATCCGCTCGTCGGTTTCGGACGGGTGGCACGCAAGCGTGAGCGCATGGTCCCGGTAGTAGTTGCGGTCCACATCGGCGATCTGCAGAAGGCTTTGAAAATAGTGGCGTTAGAAGCCATGAACGCGTGTCATCTCGTCAAATCTTCAGCCCCGACTCCCCCCGGCGCGAGGGTAGAAAGGAGCCGGTCTTTTTATAACTCTTCGAACAGTTTTTCGGGAGTTTTATAGATCAGGGGTGATGCCAATCTCTTAAAATGATCATCGTAAGCAATAACGACACGGCAATTCGAGAGATAAGCCGAAATCGCGTGCGGAACGTCGGATGGGTCCGGAAGCGCCGAGAATTTCCTAGAATGGGTCGTTCGCTCAGATCGCGTAAGCAAGGGAAGCAGGCGAATCGGCAGAGAAACAATTTCTACCAAAGCCGCCTTTCCAAAGGAATTCCCGATTTCATCCGTCGGAGCTTGCTCCAAGGCGAATAGAAAGACTTCATGGAGCGCATAAAAAGACGTGACCATCCCTCGGTCATCAGTGGTCAGTCGTTCAATCAACTGGCGGACGGCTTCGGCCCGTTCGGGTTCGGCGGCTTGGGCCAAGGTATAGGCGAGAAGGACGGACGTGTCCAGATAGTACAATCAACGGGCTCCGGGTTTGGCTCCGGTTTTTCGTCTTTTGGAAGAATACGCGACAGATCGCTCGGCAGCCACGATCCGCTCATAACTCTTTTGCCTGGCCTGATGAAGGGCCTGCTGAAAGGACTTGTATTTGAGATATTTTCCAAATTCTCTTAGTTCCATCTTCTGACTCCGGATAGCATCCATCCTACGTGAAGATAGACCCTTTGTCAACGCATCCTCCACCCCCTACCGCCCCCGCGCGAGGCCGGAGGGGAGCAACGGAATTTTTCTTAAAGCACTCTTTTCGACCTTCTATGACCCGAACTACCCTGACCTTGATCATTCATCGGCATGTCTGTATGCGAACATGTTTTAAAAACTCCACTTTCTTATCTATCCTCGGCAATTTAACAACATGATAGTTTCGAGTAAACGCCATTGTAACATTGCAAGTTGGTCCTGGAGCCTGCTCTTCGATATGAATCAGCAATTCTTCAGGTTCGTCTGAAATATTTTTGATCTTCACCGAATAACCTCCCGTTGCCCTTGTGATAAGTGCAAGAATGACCATCTCCTTCTGAAAATCAAGGGTCTGAGACTTGGGAGGATTGGCAATTCCATAGGACATCCAGGCGGCACTCAACTCTTTTTCGTTTCGGATCACTTCATGTACATCCCTTGATTGGCTCGATGACCCTACTCCACCCGTGTGTACGATCGTTTCAAATTTCACGTCGAATACCGGGTCGACCGCCAAAGTGGACAGAGGAAAGAAACCGGTCAGAAAAAATAGCAGAGGGCTTATGAACCAGCCACAGATCCATTGAGACGTTCGGTAGCGACAAAGCATAATTTCCTCTTATCCCTATCCTTCCCATCCCCGCGTGCGAGGGGGGAGGGGAGCAACGGAATTTTTCTTAAAGCGCTCTTTTCGACCTCAAAAAGAGGCGTCTAAGACCTAAAAACAACTTCTATTTTCCAGCTAATCTTTTCCTTCCGGAACGTTACTCAGGTCCGACCCGAACTGTTCCGCATCCTGTTGGAATGAAGTCAAGACAAGATCTGCGACGAACTTTTCCGTCTCATTGGTGAGTTCCAACAGGTCGACATCACTATTTTCTACACCTCCACGATGTAGTATTTGACTGCGCAGTTCATAGCATGTTGTAAAGAAAACCCAGGACGTACACTCGCCATAGTACTGTTGAGGAAGAAGTCGCCTCGCAAGTGAACGGCCCGCTTGTCCAATCGATTCAAACCTGAACCTCTGAAGGCTACTAATTATCGCATCTCGGGTTGCATCGTCAACAGATGAGGATCGTGCTAGACGTTGCATTTTATCAACCAACGACTGGGCGTGCTTTGAGCGGGGTAATGGCTCAAGTAGTGCTTCGACTGCTGTTACGAGAGTTATGAATCGACTTCGTTGCGAGACGTCGAAGAAAGATCCTGAATAGATCTCAGCTGCCAGATGCTGTTTTTCGGTCAGGGGTCTTGGTTCAGAAAACTCGCGACCAAACGTATTGGTCAGATCAAGCGGATTTTTACCAACTCTCAGATTCCCACCTAAGCCCACAAATCTTTGGCCAGGAATCGCCTCATAAACGTCTATTCCATGAACGTCGTTACGAACCGGAACCCCCATTTGTTGTTGGAGCAATGCAAGGCCAGCGTTAGTGAAGCCGCTCCGCTGGCGACCGTCGCCGAAGTCGATTCCAACCCTTTGCTCGACTGACCAGTAGAGTAATGCGGCCTTTGCCTGTAACGCAGCGTCTCTAGCTTCATTCGCAGACACATATGGCCCGCCAATTACTGCGGCGCACGGATTGGCATTGATTGGCGTATCAAGAGCGGAGGTCCTCAATCGGATACGCTGATTAGTCGGCGTGAGGAAGAGTACAATCTCTTCGGCATCGGAGTTAATGCGGTACGAATCGGCAAGGTTAAACCTGAGTCGAAAGTTGTAATCGGTCACCTGGCCCTCCAGTTGGCCTTAAGGTTCATGATAGGCCGCCCCACTTCTATCCGCCAAAAAAGAAAAGGGGAAAAAAGAAAAGGGGACAGGCTGCTTTTTAGGGATTACTTTTTAGAAAACCAGCCTGTCCCCTTTTCCGTTCCAGTGTCAGTTCTTTACTTTGACATCAAGTATTCTATCCTCTCCGAATAGTAAAAACCCGGGACAGATCTTTTTAGCCTGCTGCCCACCGACCGCAGTGGTTACCTCAAATTGTTCTTTGATTATATTTCATCGACTCGGTACACCCCTTCATAATTTTGGGGGTTCGGGCACATAAAGTTTCCCATAAACCTGAAGTTTGAACACACCACGTCGGATGAGCTCATTAACTCCATCCCTCACCACGGATACTTGCACATGCAGCCTTGCGGCGACTTCATTGGCGACGCCCTTAGGCCAAGGCTGTGGAGGCATCTCTCTTTCGATTTTGGAAAGAAGTTCTTCATCGAGTTTCCGTACGTCAGGTTTGCTACTTGTGGTCTGTTTGACTCCTATTCCTTTCGATGTCCTAAAGACGTGCAGACCAGCATTGCACGAAGGGCATGACAACTTTATTGATGTACCTGGCATCTCATCCAGAGACACATTCACGCTTTCACTACAAGATGGACAATGGAAGGTCTCGTGCAACTGTTGACGAACTGATAGGACAAAATCTGTGCCGTCATAACGTGAGATCAACGCTGTACCACAACTCTTACAAGGAAGGGACTTAAGGCTAGCTGTCTTGGGCCGCTGTTTGAAGGTAACATTTTGGCCGCACGACGGACACGTTTTCAGAATAGTCTCTTTCTTTACCGAAGGCCTCCAATACGACACTGGTCTGCCGCTGACTTGTGATGCAAGTGTGCGGAGGCTAGATTTAATTGACGTTATCTCATCTCGAAGACTCAGTGGGATCTCTTCAGCCAGTGTTGGCTCTTCTTCTTCCGAAAGGATTGATTCGACGCGACTTAAGATATCTCTGAGGTCCTCTTCGCGCTCTTCTTGCTCCTGTCGCCTAGCCTCGATTTCCTCTCCAAGCACGCCTTGCCAGTCGCTTAGCGATCCATCGTTGATTGACTTAAGCGTGCTGAGTACATGGATGGCTGCTTCTATCCGTAGGTCCCGGGCTTGCAGAGCCTGAGGAGGAGAATCGTAAGACCGGGTTGAATCCTGCTGCAGATACCCTGACAATTTCTGAAGCTCGTTGGACAGGTTGGTGACCTTCTCAGCAGCCTTAAGTGCGAAAACCCAAAGATTGCGATTAAATGAAGCCTCTGCGTAATACCGAGACGCTATCCAAGATGCTACCATTGAGAGCACGGTCAGCACAACACTGACAAGAAGCCCCTCGGTTTGAGTAAGTGATCGGGTGTATATGATCCATACACATGCGAGCACACCGATAAAAAGGCTGGTAACGACCAATGTGCCCATTATTTTTTTATTCATCACGCCCTCTATCACTTATTTTTAGATGCTCATTGGTTTGGGTCTGGGCTTATGTAAATAAAGCCGCTCATCTGAAAATGTGAGTAACATGGCGTGCGTGGGTAAAACGTTATAAGAGATGTACGAACAGGGCGGATCATGAAGGCGCTCCTTTTCCTCTATCGGTTGGGCCCGTTAGGATTTGGTGCCGGAAGGACGGCCCGCGGCGGAGAAATATTACACTGGATTATACTTTCTTGGAACGAACGGGTCAATACGAGACGTTCCTCTCCCCCTTCCCAAAACCCTCGGCCTCTTCCCCCCCCGGAAGCGGCCGCGTTTGGGTACGCGGATATTCGTAACGGCTGATACTGGCGGATACTCTGGCAGGACAAGAGGGAGTATACAAGGAGCGTAAAAAAAGTCAAGTGCGTGAGGGATAAAGGGTGAGGAGTCAGGAGATAAGGATTCGGGAATCGGCTTCCTTTATCATTGCGCGGATCTTCCCCAGTTCCTTAGCTTTCCACCTTTTTGCCCAACCCATCTTGTGGGGTTTGCAGAGGGCACAGGAGCGTCGCTTTGTTCGATACTGTTTTCTCATTTATGTCAGCGCGACGTCGAGAGGCTTCTTGCTCAACTTGCTGACCCGCAGCACGGAGAACCCGAGAACGTTCCCGGCCTGATCCACTTTTTCCATCACCTGATCATTCTCCGTCTCACGGAAATAACCTTCCTTCTGATCAAAGATCACCTCGAGATAGTCTCCTTCGGGGTCATACCAGAGTTTCACGATTTTCTTGGCCATATCAGATCTCCCTTCTTAATCGTATCCGTCAAGTAAGCAGTCAGGACAAAGGCATCCTCCTGACGGATCTTAACTACCACACAGAGGTATTTATCTCCAACCCGCGTGCCGATGTAGAACCGGTAGTATAAATTTGCCTCCGGATCACTTATGGATTGAATGACCCGTTCAGGCCCGGTCAGCGTCTCTTCAATGGCCCGGCCCATCCGTTTCATCTCCGGATGCTCCAGAATATGCTTCAACCGCTCATCCGTCAGCCGAATGGCACGGCCTTGATAATCACGAAGAAGCTTCACGTGAGATTCCGGTCTGAAATTGGATTGGTTGATCCATAAAATACCGGAATTTGAGTAATAAGGCAAGCGAACAAAGAAAGGTGAGACGGTTCAATACGGGTAGGGGTTTGATTAATCAAGCCCCTACAAACGGCGGGAGTTACGCCGCGGCGGTGGGGGACGTTTCGGCCGCGCGTGCGGAGGGCTTGACCGCGGCATGGCCGTTCCCGTTTCCCTCAAGCTTCACCGAGACCAGCTTCGATACCCCCGCCTCTTCCATCGTGACGCCGTAGAGAAGGTCGGCGTGTTCCATCGTCCGCTTGTTGTGCGTGATGATCAGGAACTGCGAATGGTCCGTCATCTGGCGGAGGACCTTGAGAAACCGTCGGATGTTCTCCTCGTCCAGCGGCGCGTCGATCTCGTCCAACACGCAGAAGGGGCTGGGATGAATCAGGAAGCTCGCGAACAAGAGCGCGATCGCCGTCAATGCCTTCTCGCCTCCCGACAGAAGGGTGATGCTCTTCAGGCGCTTGCCTGGGGGTTGGGCCACGATTTCGATCCCGGACTCCAACGGATTGTTTTCATCCAGCAAAACCAGATCGGCCTGCCCGCCCACGAAGAAGTTCTGGAAGACCTCCTTGAATTTCTCCCGCAGCGTCGTGTAAGTCGTAAGGAACATTTCTTTAGTGGTCCGGTTGATTTTTGAGATGGCCGACTGCATATCCTCGATCGACTGATTGAGGTCGCCTTCCTGTGTCGTGAGAAAGCGGTACCGCTCCTCCAACTCCTTGTATTCGTCGATCGCGGCCAGGTTCACCGGCCCCAGCTGATCGAGCTTTGCGCGCAGTTCGGTCAGTCGTTCCTGTGCTTGAACCGTGTCGAAGGGTTCGGTCGTCTCTCCGGCCGCGGTCTCGATGACGGTCTGGTAATGGGTCGAAGCTTGATCGGACAGATGCTCGATACGAAGGTTCAACTCGCTCTGCCGCACCGCCAGTTCGTTCAGCGTTTTTTCGACACGGTTCAGATCGGTCCGGGTCCGGCCGAGCCGTTCCTCGAGTTCTTTGATCCGGGCCAGATCGGCCGTGTAGGATTCGGTCTCGATGGTGAGACGTTGCTGTGTTTCGGAGAGCTGAACGCTTAATCCGCCGATCGCTTTCTCAGTCTCCTGGATATCCGACCGGGCCGCAAGTCCCTTCGATTCAAGATTCGCGGTCTCGGTGGCATGCCGGTTCTGCTGTTCCTTCAAGGCGGCCTGTTCGTCCCGGAGGCGGGTCTTCTCGCGGCCCAAGGCCTCTTCCCTCTGCATCAATCCGGAGACATCCACCTTAAGCTGCGTTACCTCGGCACGAAGGGTTTCACGTTTTTCAGAAAGCGCTTTCGTGGACTCCTGTAAGCGCGCAAGTTCGGTCTCGATCCCTTGTTGTTCTTGAACCCGGTCATCCAGACGTCGGAGGGTATCGGCCAGCGCCGATTCAACCGTGCCGGCGTCCCGTGCTTCCTGTGCCTGTTCGGCCTGAATAAGGCCGCGTCGTTCCTCCAGCCGTGTGCGGTCGGCTTCCAGAAGAGCGATCGTTTGCCGCTGCGCCGCGGTCCCGGATTCCTGTCGTTGACGAAGCGCGGCGATCTCCTGTTGCTCCTCGGTCAGCCGGTCGATCTCCGCGTTCAATCCGGACTTCTCAGCCTCGGCCTGAGCCAGATCGGTTTCGAGCCGGACGGCTTCCGCCTCCACTTCCCTTAGTTCGCGGCGGGTTTTTAAAAGGCCTTGTTGAGTTTCGGTACGGTGTCCTCCCCAGAGCAGGCCTTCGGGTGAAACGACCTCACCCTCCAGCGTTACGATCGTATAACCGATCGGATTTCCGTTCCAGAGCGAAAGCGCCGTGTCGAGATCCTGCACGATCAGTACATGGCCGAGCAATATACGGGCCACAGCCTCGTAACCGGGTTTGACGACGACCTTTCCCAGCGCCGGGCCCACGATGCCGGCCAGCATGCCCACATTGGGGAAACTGGGCATCATCCTTGACCGCGGGGATCGGGGGAGAAACAACCCGCGCCCCCCATGGGATGATTTGAGTTCTGTGATAATCTCCTTGATTGTCGCGTGGTCGTCCAGCAGGAGACCCTGGAGCAGGTCGCCCAAAACGCCCTCGACCGCCGGCTCATAGGCCTTCGGGACCTCCAGAAAGTCGGCCACCATGCCATGCAGCCGGCCGGCCGCCTCGGGACGGTCCGTCAACAGCGAGCGGATTCCCGTTTGCGTCATCGTGAGGGATTTTTCATTTTCGTAAAGCGAGGCGCGGCGCGCCTGCGCGAGCGTGAAAGTTTCACGGAGACGATTCATCCGGTCGGTTAGGGCCTCGAGCGCGGACTGCCGTCCGGCCAGCGCCACGGCCAGGCGGGATTGTTCCGCCTCGATCCGCGCCGTCTCGTCCATCCATGCGGCCAGTCGCGACTGTTCGGTCTCGAGCTGCCGTCGCGCAAGGTCCAGTTGATTCTCGACCGAGGCCAGTTCGGCCCGTCCCTTTTCCTGGATGCGTTCGATTTCTTTCTTCCGTGATTCAAGCGATGCCGTCTCGTTCTTCACATCGGTCATCGCGGCGAGGGTTTCAAACAGCCGGGTTTTGTTTTCCTCGAGCGCGGCATCCTGGGCCGAGAGCTGTGCATCCAGCCCGGTCATGGCCGTCTCTTGCACGGTCAATCGTCGTTGACGGTCGGATAGAACGGCCGCGACCTCGTGCTGCTGCCGTTCAGTCGCTTCCTGAAGCGCGACGGATTGGTTGAATGACTGCTCGAGCCGCGACTGTTCATCGATCAGCTTGGCCCGCTGTTCTTCCCAGGTCTGAATCTGGCTTTGCAGAAGCTCGATCCGGTTTTCCTGACGGTGGATCAGCGTCTGTGTGTCGTAGGCCGACTGCTTGAGCGAAGCCAGCGCCGCTTCTTTCTGAAGCGCTCCGGCCTTGACCGCCTGGGCTTCGGCCTCGATTCGGGACAGCTCGGCTAAAAGCTCCGATTCGCTTGTTTTAAGATCGGCGATCTGTTCGAGCGCTTCCGAAAGCGTTTCGCGATGAGTCCGGTATTCCGAGATGAGAAGGTTTAATTCAAGCCCCCGGGACTCGGTCTGGAGGGCTTGATACTGCTCGGTCTTCTTGACCTGACGGTCCAGCGCATTGATCTGGCGCTTGACCTCGCCGATGATGTCGCTGACGCGCAGCAGGTTCTGGCGCGTCGCCTCCAATTTTCGTTCGGCCTCGGCCTTGCGCAGCTTGTATTTGGAGATGCCGGCCGTTTCCTCGATCAACTCGCGCCGTTCGAGCGGCGAGGCGTTTAAAAGCTGGTCAACCTTTCCCTGCTCGATGATGGTATGGCCTTTGTGGCCGGCGCCGGTGTCGATCAGAAGGTCGCGGATGTCTTTTAAGCGGCAGGGGGTTTTGTTGATCAGGTATTCGCTCTCGCCGGTACGGAACAGACGCCGGCTGATCGCGAGTTCTTGATAATCGCCGAACTGGCCGGCCACTTCGCCCGAAACGTCGCCCACGGTCAGGATCACCTCGCACAGATTGATCGGCCGTCGGGATTCGCTGCCGTTGAAGATCACATCCTCCATACGGTCGGATCGAAGCGCCTTGGTGCTCTGCTCGCCCAGGACCCAGAGGATCGCGTCCACGATATTGGACTTGCCGCAGCCGTTGGGTCCCACGATCGCCGTGATTCCGGGTTGAAACCCGACCACCATCGATTCGGCGAACGACTTGAACCCGATCATCTCGAGTTTTTTGAGGTACATTCCACACCTCCGCGTAATTTAACCGAAATCTATAACATATCCCCATAGGTAAGTAAAGAAAAAAAATACAATATTGAGTGGGTGGGATAGAGGGGCACTACAAGATATGGTAATAAGATGATACGGCTTGCGACCTGTCCGCAAGGGGTGTTATAGTGCCGGCATCAGGAGGCGGCAACCAATGGCGGTATCCGAGGAATCCAAACTGGCGCTTTTCATTGATCTGGAGAATATCGCGCTTGGCGTACGGGAGGCGAAATATTCCAGCTTTGAGATCGGCAAGGTATTGGCGCGGCTGGTCGAAAAGGGCAAACTGATCGTTAAAAAAGCTTATGCCGACTGGGAGGTCTACAAGGAATACAAGCGGACCTTCCATGAAGCCGGGATCGAGCTGATCGATATCCCGCAAAAACGATACAGCGGAAAGAACAGCGCCGATATCAAGATGGTGGTGGACGCAATGGAGTTGGCCGCCGCCAAGGAACACGTGAATATCTTTGTGATCGCCTCGGGCGACTCCGATTTCACGCCGCTCGTCTCGAAGCTGAAGGAGAACGACAAGCATGTGATCGGGGTGGGCGTGAAAAACTCCACCTCGGCGCTGCTGGCCTCGAACTGCGACGAGTTCATCTATTACGAAGATCTCGTCCGCACCGCGAAGCCGAAGCCCAAGTCCGTGGCCCAGTTGCCGGAGAAGAAGAAGGAATGCTTCGAACTTCTGCTCGAGACGATCGAGGCGCTGCAGCGGGAGGATAAGGAAGTGATCTGGGGCTCGATGGTAAAGCAGACGATGAAGCGCAAACAGCCCTCCTTCAACGAGTCCTACTACGGCTACAACTCCTTCAGCAAGCTGCTCGAAGACGCGGCGAAGCATGAACTGATCAAGATCACCCACGACGCAAAAAGCCGCTCCTACATCATCACGCCCCTGACGGAAGCATCGTAGAAGAGGAAGTCATCGCCTGTTCGGCTGAAGCCCTCCCTGCTCCGACGGCTTTTGTTTGACCCGGCTAAGGCTCTGCCGCTAAATTTTGCGAAGGTGAGGCACGCAAAATTTGTCCGCCTGAGGCGGACCGCGTCCTTCGCCAAGCCGTGTGCCCAAACAAAAGCCAACGTCGCAGTCCGGGCCACAGCCGAACAGGCCTTCAAGCGTCTATATCCGATCGAGGCCCAAAGCCGGAGGGTGGAAGAGCTGGCCAGGCGCTCGAGGACATATCTATATCCAAACCACAGAAGGGGATGCAGTAACGGCTGCATCCCCGGTCATACGTAAACCGAAATAAAACTTGATCTCCCTTTAACGCATTTGGCCAGCGATGGAACCCTTCGGCGAGGGCCTCGATCGAAGTGGGCCGGCTTTTTCGTATTGTGTCTGCAGCCGTTTGCATCTTTTTAAGACGGGGTGTTATAGTATCCGTGTGGACGCCCATCGAGCGTCGGTTCTCATCTCCATGCGAAAGGAGTCGGTTATGAAGAGGATTATTTTTGGTCTGATCGTGGTTGGGTCGGTGATGGTCGGTTCCTGGGCGATGGCCCAGACGGGCGGCGGGGGGATGATGGCCGAGGAAGGCCATCGTTACGGCGCCATGGGCGGTTACCTTTGGTTGTGGGGATTGTACGGTCTTTTGAAAGCGGCCGTGGTCGTGATCGGGTTGTGGCTGCTCTTGCGGATCACGAAGGCGGTCGAAAAGATCGCCTCCTCAAAGTCCTGACAAGGAGACCGTCATGTCAAATGAGGAAACGTGCGAGCTGCCGGCCTTCCGTGTTTCGGATGAAGAGGCCCGCAAGGTGATGGACCGATACAAAACGATCGCGGTCGTCGGACTTTCGAGCAATCCTGAAAAACCGAGTCATTTCGTCCCGAAGTATCTCAAAGAGCATGGGTATACCGTTATCCCGGTGAACCCCATGGCCAAAGGAGAAATCCTCGGCCAAAAGGTTTATGCCGGCTTGAAGGAAGTTCCGCAGAAGGTCGAAATCGTCGATATCTTCCGTCCGCCGAAAGACGTTCCGCCGATCGTCGAAGACGCGATCGCGATCGGGGCAAAAGTCGTCTGGATGCAGGAAGGGATCGTGA
>JACQHO010000202.1 GCA_016198945.1 Nitrospirota bacterium
CTTTGCAGGAGAAGACGGAACGGTCGAACCGACCTTCGGCTCCGCACGCTCGGGAAAGGCATGGGCCTGCGCAGCCGGAGGCGGAATGCCTCCGGCTGCAAGGCCCAGCGCGAACAACACGATTAACGCTCTTTCCATCACCTCATTCACCCCCCAGCAGAGGCTTTTTGAAAACGGACGGGAACAGATCATCCAGGTAAAGGCTCACGATCCCCGTCACTCCCCTCTCACCGTCCTCTTTGGGATGTCCCGCGACAGGAACGACCGCGGCCAGTCCGAACTGGACCGATTTTCCAACCCACAGCACGCCCGGCCTGGCAAAACCTTGAAGTGCACCCGCTTCGGGGCCATTGAGGACGCGGTCGTAATTAAGCTCGACCATCGGAAAGAACCGGTTGAAGGGCCATGGAATCCCGACATCCTTCACGAACTGCTGCAGGTAGGGGATGCTGTAGTAGATTGCGAAGTCATACGCGAGCGTATTGAATGCCGCATCCGCCTCACTCGTAAGAGAATGGCGGATCACCACATCCCCCTGAATCATCAGCGGTCGAAGAACAGCCAGTCCTTCGGGAAGATCGCCGAAACCTTTTCCATAGAAAAAACCCGTCGAAAGCCCCCAGAAATCTTCCGCTCCGATCTTCTCCGCTCCATAAGGAAACTCGATGCCGACGGCGACGGTCGCGATCCATTCATGCTCCGGATTGTCATAGGCCGCATACTTCAAGACCGCTTCCGGATTGGCCCAACCCGATTCGGCGGCGCTCTGCTCCGGATCCAGAGAAACCCGCTCTCCCTCGATTTCCAAACCAAGATTCCGGGTCAATCTCAAGGTAACGGCCGTGCCGAGTTCCAGTTCCTTCCCGTGTTCCCCCTTAACGTACGAAGGAATCACGAGGTCATATTCACTCTGGACATTGGCATCTTCCGTCGCAATAGGTTCGACAAAAAGCCGCTTCCCTACGACGCCGTGGGCCCAAAGAATCGTCGGCCACCCCATCAGGCCGACCAGAAACAGCGTACCGACCACTCGAAGAAATAGATTACGCATGATGCCTCCTCCCATCATCAATCCCGCTTCATGATCCGTGAGGCGGCCCTGCCTTCCCGCAAGGAGGAAGGCGCAGCACAGCGCCGTGCCGCGCTCACGCACAAAGTCGAAAAGTTTGGTTTAGTGATTACGAGACGGAAACAGGAGGGGGACGGATATAAAAAGCAAAGGCGGAAATGTTGCCGCGATCCGGTTCGGTATGGACCGCGAGCTTTTCCAATGAAGGGCGGATGCCCTCGCTGGGACGGGGATCCGCCGAATGAACAAAGGACGACGCGGTGCACATCCAGGTGCAGACGAATGAGGCGTGAGCCGCCGCATGTTTCGGCGAATGATCGTGCACCGCGGCATGCACGCCGGATTGGATCATCACCGAACCGGACAGGGCAAAATAGGCCAGCGTAAGCAGCAGTGCGATCCGCCGGATATGTGCTTTCTGTGTCTTCATTTCGGCCCACTTCTACCAGAACGACTGAAGATTGTCAAGGCAACACTCTTCCCTATCATGGCCAGCGCAAGAAAAACTCCCAGGGATGCGACAATGGAAGGTCCGCTCGGAAGATCAAAACGGTAAGAGGCGTACAGCCCGGCCAGGTTCGATAAAACGCCCGTGACCGCCGATAAAAGAACCAGAGACCGCAGACGCTCGGCAAACAGCAAAGAAACCGCGGCCGGGATGACCAGATCGCTGAAAACCAGCAGCACGCCTGCTGTTCGGATGGCGACCGCGATCACGACGGCCAGCGTCAGATAGAAGAGAAGATTCCAACTCATGGCCCTCAAGAGGAAACTTGATCCGGGCTCGGTCGGGATCGGTATCAGGCGCTTGGCAAAGATGAGATGGACCAGACCCACCGACCCGAAGGTCAGCGCCATGAGTCCGATCTGTCCATCCGTCACGGCCAGGATGTTGCCGAAAAAAAGATTGAGAATATCGGCCTCGCCGTGCGGCATTTTGGCGATGATGAGGATGCTCACGGCCGAGGCCACGGCGTACACGATCCCCATGATCGCTTCTTGAGGAATACGTTGTTCATAGGCCGGCAGCGAAAGAAACGCCGCACCGACCATGGTGAAGACCAGCGAGAAGCCGATCGGATCCTGATCTAACAGCATGGCCAGCGCCACGCCCACGGCCGAGAGCTGCGCGATCGCGAGATCCACAAAGACGATCCGCCGCCTGACCACATGGATACCCAGGTAGGCCAGCATGGCGGCCAAGATCAGACTGGCGAGCACGGCCTGCCGCATGAACGGGATCGAGAGCATCTCCAGCATGACTTCAGGATCCTTTCGAAAGTGCCGTCGTCAACTGATCGGTGAGATCATCAAACAGATCAAGGTACGTCTGGGTCCCTTCCGCGCCGCCGACCGACGGCGGCAGCACCAGAACCTTCGTTCCCGTCTCACGGGAAAGCAGATCCGGGGTCGAACGGCCGAAGTAAGGTTCCATGATGATCAGCTTCACCTTCTCCTGTTTCATGAGGGCCATTAATTGATTGAGATGGGCCGGGGAAGGCGCCACACCCGGTTTGGGCTCTACATAGCCGACCACATCCAGTCCGAAGCGTCGCGCAAAGTAGGTCCAGCTATTATGATAGGTAACAACCTTGGCGCCCTGATGCGGCTTCATCCGATCTTTCCATCGGGCCATCGCTTCATTCAATCGGCGCGCGAACTCTTTTTGGTTTTGTTCAATGACTTGCGACCGGTCCGGCAGCAGACCCGCCAGGCTTCGGGCGATCCCCCGTGAGACGATCTCCCCATTCTCCGGATCCAGCCAGTAATGGGGGTTGCCGAGGGAATGCACATCGCCCTGGGAGCGATCCACGGGAGCGGAAGGGATCTCCAGCGGTTCAATATCACGAGAGACATCCAGATAACCCGACGCCCCGGGCTGAATAGCCGGATTTCGGGCAGCCACAAGAACCGCGGGAACCCATCCCACTTCGAGGCCCAGGCCTATTTCAATGAAAAGATCGGCACGCGAGGCCTTCAAGATCAGGCTGGGCCGGGCCTCCAAGAAATGCGGGTCTTGGGTCCCACGGGTCATGCTCTCGACTTCCACCAGCAGGCCGCCGACTTCCCGGGCAATCGCGGCCAGATCCTCGGTCGTGGTGACCACCCGCAAGGGAGCCGCCTGGGCCGAACTGAACACGAACAATACGCCGAACAGAACCATCAGAATCGTTTTCATCGAATCCTCCGTCTTGGGCATCTACCAGCGAGTAAAGCGAGCGAGAGGGGGAGACTCCAGAAGGAGGGGACAGATTTGAAATCTGTCCCCATCCTGGAGCCCCTAAAATTGGTGAGCACCATGCGAGCCGATTAAAAACTCAAACTGCAGAAAAACAGCATGGAGCGGTTTGTCGTCAAGATGCTCCGCCAGATCATAGTTATATTGAAGGCGCCATTTGGAAAACTCACTGGGATAAAACGTCAGATTGGGCGAGATGCGATACCGCCGGTCGCGGAGCGGATCGGCCTCGTCTCCGCCATCGGCGTACTCCATCCGCAATCCGGAAACCCATCCGGGCACAAATCCCCACAACGTTTGGAAATAGAGGCCGCGATCATGGAGATTGTCGTTTGGATCCTCGCTCGTCTCATA
>JACQHO010000203.1 GCA_016198945.1 Nitrospirota bacterium
GACCGCTTCGACTCCCACCAGCTCCTCCGCCCGCCGTACGGCGCGGGACAGAATCGGCGGGCGCTTCCCGACATCATGGGCGTCCGTCGCGATCAAATGCGCCCATCCGTCCTTCAGGTAGCGCTCCGCAACGGCCCGGGCCCGCGGCCCGAACTCTCCCGTAAGGCTCATCGCCGTGATCTGAACGAGACAGCCCATTTTGATGAACGGCTCCAGCTTTTCCGGCTGCCGCTGCAGGTCCAGGTTCCGCTCCGGATGCGTGATCACCGGAACCCGTCCACGCTCTCGAAGGGCCCCGACCAGCCGGTCGCTCCCGGGCGGGATGAGATCGTGCGGAAACTCGAACAGGAAGTAGGGCGTTCCCCGGTTGATGCAAAGGTAGCGGCCGTCTCCATCGAGCATCTCGGGCGTCATCCGAACATCCGCCCCCGGAATGATTCGCATCGGGATGCCTTCCCGCCGGAGCCGGTCGGCGAAGGCCTCGGCGGCCGCGATGATGCGGTCCGGCGAATTATCGTAAACGCCCGGCGTGATGTGAGCGGAAGCCACGAGGGCCTGAATGCCGTCGGCGGCGGCGATGCGGGCCATCGCAACCGCCTCGTCCATCGTCCGCGGCCCGTCGTCGAGGCCCGGCAATATGTGACAATGGATGTCGATCATGCGTCAAAGCGTAAGAAGTGAGGAGTTAGGAGTAAAGAGTAAGGAGAGCGTATACGCTGTGCGATAACGACGATGCTTATTCTTTCCCCCTAACTCCTCACTTCTCACTCCTTACCTCTTTTCCCCCCTTACTCCTCACCCCTTACCCCTTACGTCCTTTTCGTCTTTTCCATAGTACTGATAATACGGATAGTAATGAGACGCGTCCTTCCGCGGATCCACGTCGTTCAGCACGACGCCCAGCAGCCGGGCCTTGGCCTCCTCCAGCCGCCTGCGGGCGGTCATGGCCAGATGCTTCGTCGTCCGGGATTCCTTCACCACCAGCACCACGCCGTCGCAGATCGTCGCGAGCAATGTGGCGTCCGTCACCGGAACCAGAGGAGGAGAGTCAATGACGATCCGGTCGAAGGTCCGGGCCAGTTGGCCGATCAGGTCCCGCATCTTTTGCGAGCCCAGAAGCTCGGCCGGGTTCGGCGGAATCGGCCCGGAGGTCAGCACGCTCAGCAATGGAATGGGGGTCTGCCGGATCGCGGCCTCCAACGCGACTTCGCCCACCAGGACCGGACCGAGACCCTTGGAGTTGTCCATGAAATCGGCCGAGACGGGCTCCTGGGCGAACACCTGATGGATTCGGGGCTTGCGGAGATCGGCGTCGATCAGGAGCGTCGCGCTTCCGGCCTGGGCCATCGCGATCGCGAGGTTCGCGGCCGTCGTCGTCTTGCCCTCCACCGCCCCCGGGCTGGTGACCAGCACGATCTTCGGCGGACGCTCGGCGGAGGAGAGGAGGACGCCGGTGCGGATCGTACGGTAGGCCTCGGCCTGGGACGACCTCGGCTCGGCCGCCAGTATCGTTTCGATCGGGTGGACCGGCTTCTTCGAATGGTCCCCGGCCGGCACGATGCCCAGGAGAGGGGCCGCGATCACGCGCTCGATGTCTTCCGGGCCCTTGATCGTGTTGTCGAGATACTCGAAGAAGAAGGCCAGGCCGGCGCCCATCGTCAGGCCGACGATGACGGATAGAAGAAGGTTCATGCCCTTCCTCGGCTTGATCGGACTCTGCGAGGGCTGGGCCGGGTCCACCACCTGGATGTTGCTTCGAGGGAGGCTCTCGGTCAGGACCGTCTCCTTCAGCCGCTTGAGCAGGACCTCGTAGAGCTGGCGGTTGGCGTCCGCCTCGCGCTTTAAGAGAAGGTATTGCGGAGACTCCTCGATCTTGACCGCGCCGACGAGGCGCTTGATCTCCCGTTCCAGTTTGTCGCGCAGCGTCGCGAGCTCCGACTGGATCTGGACCCGCTGCGGATGCTTGGGACCGTATTTTTCCGAAAGCTCCGAACGCTTCGCCGTCAGCCGGATCTCTTCCGCCCGGAGCTCCTGGATGAACTTGTTGTTCACCACCTCCGGCCGGGATTCCATCTCCTTCATCGCGGCCTTGGCCTCGATCTGGGCCGTGATCTGGGCCGGGATGGTTTCCTTGAACCGCTCGAAGGCCTCCTCCGACTCCCTCACCTTCGACTGCATCTCGTCCACGCGGAGCCGGAGCCAGTCGCCGGCCTGCTGAACCGCCTTGAGCTTGAGCTCGAGGGTGTAATTGATGTACTCGTCGGCCAGCGCGTTGGCCGCCTGTGCGGCCAGTTGGGGATCGTGCGAATCGTACTCGACCTTGACCAGACGGCTGTTCCGGATGGGGCTGACCGTCAGCTGCGACAGGAAGGCCTTCGTCAGCCGCCGGGCCCGGTCGCCCGATTCCTGCGTCGTCGGATCGGGACGGCCCTCCGCTTCCCGGGAGACCTCCTGGAATTCAGGGTGGCGGTCCAGATTCAGCCGGGCAATCACCCGCCGGGCCAGCGTCTCGCTCTTGAGGATCTCATACTGCGTCTGGTAATAATCGGTCGCGGTGGCATCGATCGCGAGCACCTCCTGGATCGAGACCACGTTGGGATTCTCCCGCTCGATCAGGATCTGAACGACGGACCGGTAGACCGGCCGCGCCGTGAAGGTGCCGACCGCCACCGTCGTGACCAGGATCACGAAAAAGGCGATCACGGTCCAGCGCCGCTTCCGGAGGACGCGGAGATAATCACGGAGATGGACTTCGGGTTCTTGCGGCATGGTTCCTCTTGTTACATGATGCAGAAACTGATGGAGACTGGTAGAGATTGATGGAGATCCAGCCAATCTCTACTAAATCTCTCTTATTTCTCCACCCAGTCTCTCCTTAAAAGAAGCTCTCAGGAACTACAACGACATCCTCCGGCTGGATCGGGTCCTCCATCGCGGCGCGGAGCTTGTCTTCCCTGCCGTTCGCCTTCCGGACGATCTGCGTCCGGCCGGGCGCGGCCTTGTCCGTCAGCCCGCCGGCCAGCGTGATCGCCTTGAGAATCGTCATCTGCTCATCATACAGGTAGGACCCCGGTTTTTTGACCTCGCCCGTCACATAGACCCACCGCTTTTCCGGAACCAGCAGCACGTCGTCCGGCCGGAGGCGGTCGTTCATCGCGATTTGAAGCGTGGTCTCCTTTTGTCCCTGTTCTTTCCGCGTCACCGTGATCTTCCCGTCGGCCGCCCTCTCGGTCAATCCGCCGGCCAGGCTGACGGCCTTGATCACGGTCATGCCCTCTTCGTACGGAAAGGAGCCGGGCTTTCGCACCTCACCGGTCACATAGACCACGACGCGGAACTCCTCCACAAAAACGCTGACGTGGGGATGGACGATGAAGCCGTCCGCCAGCATCTTTGTTATTTTCCGCTCGAGACCCTGAACCGTCTGACCGGCCGCCCGGATCTCGCCCAGCAGGGGGAAGGTGATCTTTCCGTCCTCGCTGACGCGGACCCGGGTATCGAGATCCTTGTGGTCGTAAACCGTGATCTTGAGAAGATCCCGCGGGCCGAGGATATAGTCCTGGGACTGCGCGGTATCGGGCGGGATGAGCGGCGTGAGCAGAAGGAAGAACAAAATAACACGGGCCAGCGTCATAATAACCTTTTAAAGCACCAATCCCAGACGGAACGCATACAGATTATCGGAATACCCCAACCCGTCCAGGTTCGAACGACGCTGTGAATGATCGTACCGAAGCCCCAGGCTCAGCCAGGTTTGAGGGCGGTATTCCAGCCCGGCGCCGGCGGTCCAGGTGTCGTCCAGCCGCTTTTCCGTCTGCGCGCCGACGGTCATCGTTTCGGGATACTGGTCCCTCGTATACGCGCCCTTCAGGTTTGTCGAGACCCGCGAATGGATCAGATGGTCCAGCTCCAGACGGCCGCCGGTCGAAACATAAAAGGGCTGCGACACGAGATTGCTTTCGCGAACGTCCCGCTCGGCATCCAGATGCAGCGTGGTGCGCGCGCTCATCTCGTGGTCGACGGCGAGCGAGACGATTCCCCCTGAAAATTCCGCGTCGGCCTCATCGAACTTCTTCCGGATGGTCCCGCCCTTCAGCGTCCCTTGAGACCGGGCCGTGATCTCCCAGGTCAAACCGAGATAGCCGCGCTGGACCTGACTGTCCACACTTCCCAGAAATGGATCGTCATCGTCAAAACTCACCTCGGTCTGACTGTATTCCAACAGCACGGAGGTCTTCGGCAGAAACCGGTAATAGAGCGTCCCGCCGAGGGTGTTGTCCGTCCGGTCCCGGAACCCGTTCCCCTGCTGCAATCCATTTCCCGCATCCCGCGAATAATTCAGAACCATATTCGTATAGTTGACGGCCACGCGCAACATCGGCCCGGCCCGGAAGCCGAAGTCCGCGCCGGCCGTGTTGCGATGGTAGAAATCAAGACCCACGTTTTGGGAAAAACCACGGGGGTCGTGGCCGGTCTTCCAGTCGTCCTTGAGCCGGATTGAAAGCCCGACGGGAAAATCGAAGAACAGATCTCCCTTGACCGTGTTGTCGCTGTAGTTCTCGGTTTTAAACTCCTGATACCGCCCGAAATCCCCGCGGTACTCCGCCTGGAAACGGTGACCCTGTAAAGGAAGCGCGAGCTGAAGGCCCGGACTGAAAACCGTGAACAGGTCCGCCGCATCCTCCATCGCAGCCTTCCCGCTCGGGTCCGGGCATTCCTTTCTTTCGGTCCGGCAGACGTTGTCGTCAAGCGACTCGGAAAGCTGAAGGTACGGATGAATCTCCACCGGGCCCAGGCGCAAATTTCCGACCGCCACGGCCGATGGAACCGATCCGAACACCGGAATAAAACATAGAACGACGCCGATGAAAACCGCTGAGCAGGATCGCACTGAAAACCGATAAGAATACATACGAGACCTCCTGTGGAGAATAATAATGGATGAGCAGGTGGAGGTGCTGCATCGCGTTTAAGTCAGCCTCGCTTTTCTTATGGACGGAAGGGGCTGGACTGCCCCAAACCGTTTCCGACCTCAAAAACGGGTGGAAGGAATAGCTGGACGGACGAATCCTGCGGCGCCTCGGCTCGTACAAACGCCTCCCGGACTTCGGACGGGGCCGCCCCGGCCTGAACCAGGGCGGCGGTGATCACGCCGCGGTCGGCCCCCGTCGCTTCGGCCGCGCCCACGATCAGCGGCAACGGAACCCCCGCGCGATAGGCCGCGACCGCCACGGCCGATGGATCATACCGGCAGAGCCGGATGGCCCGATCGATAATGGCCCTCTGAATGGAGCCGAGCGACATCGATTCTTCAGGCTGAATAGCCAGAATAACGTTACGAAGGGCTTCCTCTAAAGACCGGCCTTTGGCCCTTTCCTGCTCGACCCTATTGCACACATTGAGTTCGCCTGTAAAAAGCGGGGGAAGTTCGGCCCTGGAGGGGAAGGAAGAGGGCAGAAACAAATAAGCGAACAAAAACGCCACCGAAGGTTTCGCATAACTCATAGGAATACCTCCTGTTGCTCTGTCACAGCGTTGGGTACGATAACCGGTTCTGGTGGCGAGATATTCATAACATAGCGGCCTAATCCTGTCAAGAAAAAAGTCGCCATAAAAATCTCCGGCGCCTCCGTCCCGGTCTTTCCCGCGCGGATGAGGCCGCGGTCAAGCGATTCGACAAAGATCCGAATGCGGTCCGGTTGGAACCGGCGAACGCCCGTATGAAGCCGATCGTGGCGAGGCCGAATCAGGAAGAGATCCGCATCATCGGCAAGGTCGTGACGATTATTCGAAATCATCCCGCAACTGACTTTTCGGCCCGACACGGACTTTTGATTCCCCGAAAATCCTTTGACCTTGGAGCGGGATCGGGGTACAATACGCGTGATTTATGGGGAATGGACAGGGACACGCCCTGTCGTGCCCATGCCGGTTCATGATGGGAGGTGCGCCATGGTCAAAACATCGGGTTTCTTCGGCGGAATGCTGGCCCTGTGCCTGATGGTGACGGACGCGACGGCCTTCGATGTCGCCGGGCTGGCCACCCCGGAAAGCTTCATCGTCGATCCGGAGACGGGAGAGTACTATATCTCGAACGTCAACGGAACGCCGACCGAGAAGGACAACAACGGCTTTATCACGAAGCTGGACCCTTCGGGAAAAGTAGTCGCCTTGAAGTTCGTGGAGGGCGGCCGGGGCGGGGCGACCCTGCATGCCCCCAAGGGGCTGGACGTGATCGGTCCCGTGCTGTACGCGAGCGACATCGATGCGGTGCGGGGATTTGATAAAAAAACCGGGAAGCCGCTCCAGACGATCGATCTGAGCGGAATGAGCGCCCTCTTTCTGAATGATCTGACCCACGATGAACAGGGAATCCTGTACGTCTCGGACACCACGATCTTCGTCAACCCGCGGATGGCCGGCGCGATCTTCAAGATCGACACCCGCAACCGGCACAAGGCCTCCGTTTTTGTGCGGAGTCCCGAACTCTTCGGGCCCAACGGGCTGGTGGTCCATTCCCGGACCCAACGGCTCCTGGCCGACACCTGGGATGCCGGACGGATCGTCGAGATCGAGCCGGACGGCAGGATCCATACCGTGGTGGAGCATGGACCCTGGAAAAACCTGGACGGCCTGGATTACGACCTCGCCGGAAATCTTTACGTCTCGAGTTTCACCGGCGGGAAGATCTACAAAGTGGCCACCGATCTGACCGTCTCGGTCCTCCGGAGCGGACTCAACTCCCCCGCCGATATCAACGTGGACCGCAAAGGCAACCGAATTCTCGTCCCGTCCTTCAACGGAAACTCGGCCACAACCATCTCGATCGGACCCTGAGGGAGGAGCCATGTCCAAGAAAGTCCTGCTGGCGGATGACGCATCCACATTTGTAAAGCTGGAACAGACCTATCTTGAAAGCAAGGGATACCAGGTCGTTATGGCCGGAAACGGAAAAGAGGCACTGGAGAAACTGGCCTCTCAGAAGCCGGATCTGGTAGTCCTGGATCTCATCATGCCGGAGATGGAAGGCGACCAGGTCTGCCGGTTGATCAAAGCCAGTCCGCAGTACAAGGATATCCCGGTCATCATGATCACGACCAAGGGCGACAAGAAAGGCGAGGAACGCTGCCGGAAGGCCGGCTGCAACATGTTTCTGACCAAGCCCCTTCGAAAGTCGGTCTTTCTGGATGCGGTCAAACAGCTGCTTCCCGATTAGCAGCCCGTTGAAAAAGTCCGTCTGCTGCGATCTCGTGCCCTCGGAGTCCTCCGAAATGTCCCCCACCCTTCTTCATATCGACATGGACGCTTTCTTCGCGTCGGTGGAGCAACAGGTCCATCCGGCCCTGCGGGGCAAACCGGTCGCGGTTTGCGGCGCCAACACCCGCACCGTTATACTGACGGCCTCCTATGAAGCCCGGGCCTACGGCGTGAAGACCGGCATGACGATTCCCGATGCGCGGGCGGCCTGTCCGGAACTGATCATTGTTCCGGGCGATCACACCCGCTACACCGATGTCAGCCGGCGGCTGCTGGCGATCTACCGGGACTATACCCCGCAGGTGGAGGTCTTCTCGGTGGACGAGGCCTTCCTGGAGATCACCGGGTCGTTGACCCTCTTCGGCGGCGGCGAAGCGATCGCCTCCGCCATCAAACACCGCGTCCGGCGGGAAACCGGGCTTACGGCCTCGATCGGCATCGCGCCCAACAAACTTCTGGCCAAACTGGGGAGCGGCCTTCGGAAACCGGACGGCCTGGTTCGAATCGAACCGCAGGATGTGCCGATTCTGCTCGAAAATCTGCCGGTGAAGGAATTGTGCGGCATCGGCCCCCATCTGGAACGGGCCCTGTCCGAGATGGGCATCCGGACCTGCGGTGAATTGGGAAGGACTCCCCTGGAGCGGTTGATCGGCCGGTTTGGAACCATCGGCCGCTCGCTGAAAGCGATGGGGCGGGGAGAGGACGACCGGCCCGTTGTTCCCATGGGAGAAGAACCGGAGGCCCGGTCCATCGGCCACAGCATGACGCTGGAGCGGAATGTTTCGCGGCCGGCCGAGATCGAGCATCACCTGATCGAGCTTTCGGAAAGGGTCGGCCGGCGCGCGCGACGGAACGGCTGCAGCGGAAACGTCGTCGCGCTGACGCTTCGGTACGCCGATTTCCAAACCTTCAGCCGGCAGCGGCGGGTCCACACATTCCTGAACGACGGCCTCGAAATCGCCCTGACGGCGCGCCGGATTCTCCAAACCGTCCGCCTGAAACAGGCGGTCCGGCTGGTCGGGGTAAGCCTGTCCGGATTGATTCCGGACACGGGTCAGTTCGCGCTGTATGAGGCGGACCAAAAACGCCGACGGTTGCTGTCCGCCATGGACGAAATCAACGACCGCTACGGCGGCTGGACCGTCCGGTGGGGCGCCTTGATCGCGGGCCGCCGTCATAAAACCGTCATTTCCCCCGCCTGGAGGCCGGAGGGCGTGCGGGAATATGATTAGGGAAACGCCCCGACGAACCCCTTTCATCAACCGTCCGGATTGATCCCTTCTTTGAAATATGGTATAAAGGACCGGTGGTGATGCAGATTAAAGCTTACGGTCAGTCGGATGTCGGCCGCGTGCGTTCCTCCAATGAAGACGCATGGGGGGTCTTCCCCGATCTTCAATTCTTTGTCGTTGCGGACGGCATGGGCGGTCATGCCGCCGGCGAGATCGCCAGTCATATGGCGGTCGATACGATGCGCGACTTTATTCAATCCAGCATCCAGCCCGCCGAGGTTACCTGGCCGGCCGACGTCGACCAAAACCTTCCCCTGCCGATCCGGCGGCTGGTGACGGCCGGGAAACTGGCCAATGAGAAAATCTACCAGGCCAGCCGGACCGATTCCAAACTCGGCGGCATGGGCACGACGATGGTTTCCGTCCTGGTGGATCAGGAGACCGCGCATGTCGCCCATGTGGGCGACAGCCGGGCCTACCTGATCCGAAACGGGAAAATTCAACAGATGACCCAGGACCACTCGCTGATCAATGATTACATCAGCCAGGGGCTTCTAAAAATCGAAGAGGCCGGTCAGCATCCGCTCAAACATGTCATCACGCGGGCGCTCGGAAGCAATCTAAAGGTGGACGTGGCCGTCAACACCGTTCCACTCGGCTACGGGGACGTGTTTGTTCTCTGTTCCGACGGTTTAAGCAACCTTTTGACGGAAGAAGAGATTCGCACAAACTGTCTTGATCTCCTTCCGGATACCCCCGCCGCCTGTCGTCGCCTGATTGATCTTGCCAATAAGAAGGGCGGTGAAGACAACATTACCGTTGTCTTGATCGCCGCAAGCCGCTAAGGTCACCGGCCTTTCTCATCCCTGCACGACCGTCCGAAACCTTACGAGCCTTTTTTCAACCACTCCCGGTTTTTAGATGGATTCGGGTCGCTTGTCAGAAATGGGAAAAGGATGTAAAATTGCAAATGATTGTTCTCATTTCAAACAAGGATGACCATGAAAACCCTCCTGATCGTGGATGATGAAACCAGCGTGGCCGAATCCCTCAAGATGGTTCTCAAACCGGACTACCGTCTTCTTTGGGCGGCCGACGGGGAGGAAGCCCTCACGCTTTTTCACCGAAATCCAATCGATCTGATTCTTCTCGACATCCTTCTTCCGGGACGGGACGGCCTGGCGCTATTGAAGCAGTTTCGAGAGATCGATCCCTCCGTCCCGATCATCATGCTGACCGCGA
>JACQHO010000207.1 GCA_016198945.1 Nitrospirota bacterium
ACCGTTCCACAAGTTTCTTATTCTCAGGATCAAGTTCCAAGGATCTCAACCAGGCCTCTTTCGCCTCTTGCAATAGCGATTTTTTCAAATAAATCTCGCCCAGATGCTCTTGAATCACGGCATCATCCGGGATTAAGGCCACGGCGCGATTCAATTGCATCAGGGCCTCCTCAATTTTTCCCATTTTGTAGTAGGCCCATCCAAGACTGTCAATATAATAACCATCGTCGGGCTTGACCGTGAGCGCTCGGTTGATCAAATCAAGCGCTTCCTGGAGTTTGATGCCCCGATCTGCATAGGTGTAACCCAGGTAGTTCAACGCATTGGCATGCTTCGGATCCAAACGGATCGTTTCCTCCATGGCTGCAACCAGATCATTAAAGCGACTCAATTTATCATATACAGCCCCAATATTGAAATACAGTTCCGGATTCTTGGGGTCGTTCGAAATTCCCCGCTTGAAAATCTCCACGGCTTTCTCGTGGTTTCCGGCCTGGTAATAAGTCAAACCCAATAACAAGTAAGCCTGAGAGCGTTTTGGATCCAAGGAAATCGCCAGCGTCAGATGCTCAATGGCTTCGGGCACATTCTTCATACGATTGAGAAGATTGCCCAAATGTTGATGCGCGTCGACGTACTTTGGATCCATTTCCAGGATCGCCCGATACTCCTGAATGGCCTTGTTGTAATCTTTGACTTCCTCGTATAAATAAGCCAGGTAGTCCCGCACCTTTAACTCATTGGGCCGGGCGACCGCCACAATGTTCAATTCATCAATGGCCTTCTTAAACTCCTTCTGCTCCGAATAGATCAGTCCTTTCCGGAGATGGGCCTCAATGTCATCCGGATCATCCGACAGTATTTGATCAATCACGGCCAGGGCCGAGTCATACGATTTCTGTTGAAGGTGTAGTTGCACAAGACGATAGGGCACTTCACGGCTATGCGGGTTTACTTCCTTCAAGATCCGGTGATAGATCTGGAGGGCGCGTTCGATATCTCCCTGAGATTCAAACGCCGCTCCCAGTCCCAGATATGCGGATTCAAATGCCGGGGCAAGCGCGATCGCTTTTTCAAACGCTTTGATCGCTTCCGGGTAATTTTTCTGATCGGAGGTGATCCTCCCAAGATAATAATGGCCGTAGGGAGAAGTCGAGTCGACTTCGATTCCTTTCTTGATACTCTTTACGGCTTTCTCAAATTGCTGTTGGCTTGCATACAGGCTCCCCTCGCTTAGATAGGCTTCAATAAGCGTGGGATCCAGCCGGATCACCTGGTCGTAAATCTCGATGGCCTGCCGATATTGACCCTGGCTGGAGTAGAGGCCACCCATAAACATCAACGTTGGAATATGGTCGGGATCAATGCGAAGCGCCGATTGGATCTTGGAAGCGGCCCCGGCCATGTCCCCCTTTTTCATCATCAGGGACGCGGTGGATGTCAAAAGCAGAACGGATTGATGATCATACCGGAGAGCGTATAAATACTCCTGAAGCGCCCCCTCATCATCGCTGTCCATTTCGGCTGAGTAGGCTCTAAGAAAGTGGTAATAGGCCCGTGGGTCTTTCACCGGAGCCGGCTGAGCCTTCTCAGGGACAGGGTGACGATCGACCGACATCCCGTTTCCCGGGTGGAGTGTCGAACAGGAGATCAAACCCCAGGCAAGAAAAATAAAAATAGAATATTTTTTCATTGCTCCGTTCATGGTCAGGCTTATGGATGCGGGAAATGATCACTTGGGTCGGAACGGTAGAAGTTTTTCAAGATAGATCCGTCCACACCCTATCTTAATTAAAACACGAGATCTTTTAGAAGTCAAGGAACTCTGATAGACGTTATGACCAAAAGAAGAGTCCAGCGCGAGGGGTTTAACTTTTTTTATCTTCGGAGGGGTTCTTCTTGGAAGTCACATCGACTTCGTTCGGCTCCGACATGCCTTTTTTGAATCCACGGATCGCCTTTCCAAGCCCTGAGCCGATTTCCGGCAGTTTTCCAACACCGAAAACAATCAAAACCAGGACAAGAATAACGATAATTTCTGGAAGGCCCAATCCAAACATTGTTTCATTCCATGTAGAGGAAATAATTGTAAGTATATCTTTTAGTTAGAATCGTTGTCAATGAACCGCGTCAGAACTCTTCCACTTCCTCGTGAACCGTTTCAAGGTTCTCAAACCGGGTGTAGCGGTCCAGAAAAGCCAGCTGGACATTCCCAATGGGGCCGTTCCGCTGTTTACCGACAATGATTTCGGCAATGCCTTTATTCTCATTCGTAGGATGGTACACTTCATCCCGGTAAATAAACAGCACAATGTCCGCATCCTGCTCAATCGCTCCCGACTCCCTCAAGTCGGCCAGAACAGGTCGTTTGTCCGCCCGGTTTTCCACCGCGCGGGATAACTGCGACATCGCCACCACCGGGAGCTGAAGCTCCTTGGCCAGGGCCTTGAGAGAACGCGAAATATCCGATATTTCCTGTTCCCGATTATCGGCGTCGCCGCGCCCCCGCATCAGCTGAAGATAATCCACAATGACAAGATCAAGCCCATGCTCGGCCTTCAACCGCCTTGCCTTCGCGCGCATTTCCAGGACCGAAATCGCCGGCGTGTCGTCGATGAAGATTCGCGCCTCCGCGATCCGGCCGGCCGCCGTCGTCAATTTCGGCCAGTCGGCGCGGCCCAGATAACCGGATCGTAATTTGTGCGCGTCCACCCGGGCCTCCGAGCAGAGCATGCGCATCACCAGCTGTTCTTTCGACATCTCCAGGCTGAAAATCGCCGCCGTCCCGCGTTTTTCGATCCCCAAATGTTGAGCGGCACCGAGGGCCAAGGCGGTCTTGCCCATGGAGGGCCGCCCCGCGATGACAATCAGATCCGACGGTTGTAAACCGGATGTCATCTCATCCAATTTTGCATAGCCGGTCGCCACACCTGTGACGCGCTCTTTTTTCTCATACAACCGTTCAATCGTCTCAAAGCTGCCCTTGATGATTTCCTTCACCGGCACGAAGGACGGTCTCAGTTTTTTCTCGGAGATCCCGAAGACGCTCCGCTCGGCAAAATCCAAGAGTTCCTCGACGCGTCCCCGGTCATCGTAACCCTGTCCGACGATGTCCGTTGCGACAACGATCAAGTTTCTCAGAATGGCCTTTTCATGAATGATCCGGGAATGCTGCCGGATATTGGCGGCGGTCGGAATACTGTTCACGAGGGAGGACAGGTAGGCCGCCCCCCCCACGCCCTCCAACTCGTTTTTCTTGCGCAGCTGATCGGTCAGGGTAATAAGATCCACCACCTCATTCCGCTCATTGAGATCCAGAATGGACGAAAAAATCCGCCGATGGGCATCCCGGTAGAAGTCATCCGGATGGATGATTTCAAGCGCCTTATTCAAGGAAGAATTGTCGATCAGGATCGCTCCCAAAACGGCCTGCTCGGCCTCGATATTTTGAGGCGGAAGTTTGTTCAGCGATTCGGCTTCCGAATTTTTTCGGGACGGAAAATCAATAACCGACATGATGCATCCTGGGGAAATCGATGATTAAAGCTCTTACAACTTTGAGAGAAGAACCGGAATCCTTCCGCTTTGCTGGCTGCCGGTTCGGCAATTGATCAAGACCGCCTTTTCACCGCCCATCAGCATAAACAGACGCTGGATTCCAGCCCCCTGGAATCGAGTCACGGCCTCACGGACATCCATTTTTTCCAGGTGCTGGATCACGCGATACCCTTTTTCCCGAAGCGTTCGGGCCAATTGAAAGAGACGAACCATATCCCGCCGTGTTTCAATCAGCAGAACCTCGCCCGGAACTTCCGGAACCGCACCCAGGGTTTTCTGCCAGGCCCATTGGAGCTGTTCCGCATCAAAAGCAAAACCGGTGGACGGACAGGGGGTCCCGAACTTTCCGACCAGGGAATCGTACCGTCCGCCGCGACCCAGGGGCACGCCCAGGTCTTTGGCAAACACCTCGAAAATGATGCCGGTATAATAGTCAAACCCGCGGATCTCGGCCAGATCGATGATCAGATGCTCCTTCCATCCGGCCGCAATCAGGGCGCGGAAAACCTCCCGCAGCCGGGCCAGAGCCGCCCGACACGCAGGCAATGTCGTCAAGCCCCATGCCTGCTCGATCACCTCGTCCTGCCCAAACAGGGAGAGAATGGCCGTAATCTGACGGGCCTTCGTTTCCGGCAGTCCTCCCTGATCGAGAACCTCTGCCAATTTGGACCGATCCTTTCTCACTACCGCCGCGTGAACCTGTTTCTGAAGGTCCGACGCCAGGCCGAGACCGTTCATCAACCCCCGAAAGAACTCCACCTGGCCCAGGGCAATCTTAAAATCCGTCAGACCGATCTTCAGCAAGGCTTCGATCGCGATGGCGATCACTTCCGCATCCGCCTCCGGGCCTTCCAACCCGATCAGTTCACCCCCGATCTGGAAGAGCTCCCGCGCCCGGCCGGCATGCTCTTCTTCATGGCGGAACACATTCGCGCGGTAGCAGAGCCGCAGCGGTTTGGGAACATCGGCCATCAACATAGCCGCCATGCGCGCAATCTGCGGAGTGACATCCGGACGGAGAAGCATCAGGCGCCCGTTTCCCCGATCGACAAATTTATACCCTTTTTCAAGCAGTTCCTCGCTCATCCCGAGAGCGATAACATCCAGGTACTCAAAGATGGGGGGAATCACCTCCAGGTACCCCCAGGACAGGAAAACGGACAGAACGGTCTCTTCGATATGCCGCTTGTGGATGGCCGCTTCAGGAAGAAATGTCGCCATGCCCCTGGGCAGCATCGGGCGATTGCTGTTTTTGAATTTGGTCATGACTTATCCCGGGATGGAACCGATCCCCGGTCAACGGTTACAGTTTTATCAGCTTGGCGGACAGCACGTGGGGCAGCTTTTTGAGTTTTCCGAGCAGCTCGGGAGGGACGGGCGCATCAATGCCGACGACCGAAATGGCCTTCCCCCCGGCGTGTTCGCGCCCTAATTGCATCCGTGAAATATTGATCCGGTTATCCCCCAGCAAGCGGCCGATATTGCCGATCACCCCCGGCTTATCGTCGTTGATCATCATCAGCATATGACCCTCCGGAGCGACCTCCAGAGATAATCCGTCGATCTCCACGATGCGGGCGTCCTTTCGATTGTAAAGCGTCCCGGACACGGAGGCCTTGCCGGCGCGGGCCTTGACCTTCAGGACGACCAGACTGGTGAACTCTCCGGCCTCGGCACTCTTGATCTCCTTGATCTCGATACCTCGCTCCTTGGCCACGATCGGAGCATTGACATAGTTGACCGGTTCCTCGAGAACCGGCGTCAACAGGCCTTTAATGGCCGCAACGGTCACCGGCGCGGTCGTCAACCCGGCCGCCTCCCCCCGGTACTCGATCGTCAACTGCTCCACGCCTCCCTCATGACTCTGCGATAAAAACGCGCCTAATTTCTCGGCCAACGCCAGATACGGCTGGATCTTGGGCAGGAGCTCGGCGGGAACAGAAGGAATATTGACCGCGCCGCGGACCACCCCGCGGATCAGATAATCGGCGATTTGTTCCGCGATCGCCAGAGCAACGTTTTCCTGCGCCTCGTTTGTGGCGGCCCCGATGTGAGGCGTGCAGATGACGGTATCCAGCGTCAACAGCGGGTTTTTGGGATCCACCGGCTCCTGTTCGAACACATCCATCGCGGCGCCGGCCACCTTGCCTTTGACCAGGGCATCGAACAGATCCTTTTCATTCACGATACCGCCGCGGGCGCAATTGACGATCCGGACACCGTCCTTCATCTTCCGGATGGACTCGGCATTAATCAGCGATTTGGTCTCGGATGTCATGGGAACATGCACTGAGATGATATCCGCTCGACGATACAGCTCGTCCAGTTCCACGAGTTCGACGCCCATCTTCTTGGCGTTTTCTTCGGAAAGGTAGGGATCATAGGCAATCACCTGCATCTGAGCGCCCTGGGCCAGTTTTGTCACATACGATCCGATCTGGCCGATGCCGACAATGCCGAGCGTCTTGTTGTAAAGCTCCATACCCATGAATTTATTTTTTTCCCACTTGCCGGCCTTGATCGAGGCGGTGGCCTGTGGAACCATCCGAACCAGCGAGAAGATCAAGGACATGGTATGTTCGGCCGTCGTCACGGTATTGCCGCCGGGCGTGTTCATCACCACGATCCCGCGTTTGGTGGCGGCCGACAAGTCGACATTATCCAGGCCGGAACCGGCGCGGCCGATGACTTTTAGACGATGGGCGGCCTCGATCACCTTTTCCGTGACCTTTGTCGCGCTCCGGACGACCAGTCCGTCATACTCCCCAATCACCTTGAGGAGTTCATCCGGACTGAGCTTGGTCTTTACGTCCACGTCCAGTCCGGTTTTCCTCATGATCTCAACGCCCTTCTCCGATAAAGCGTCACTGACGAGTACTTTCACCTTTTCACTCCCTGCGTTGACATTCATGTCTACTTTTTCATCAGGATTTCTTCGGCGGCTCGAACCCCCTCCCCCATCTTGATCGGGTAACCCAGCCCCTTGATCACCATCTCGACGGCCGAAACGGCGATAATCACATCAAACAGATCGGCATACCCCATATGGGCGATCCGGAAAATTTTCCCTTTGAGGTGATCCTGTCCCCCCGCCGCCGTGATCCCATACTTTTCGCGCAAGGCTTTGTAGACCGCCTGTCCATCCACCCCCTCCGGGGCATTCACGGCCGTCAAGGCATCGCTGGGCGATTCCTTGGGAAACAGGGTCAAGCCGGCCGCTTGCATCGCCTGTCGCGTCGCATGAGCCAGCTGCTTGTGGCGCGCGAAAATATTCGCAAGGCCTTCCGCTTTAAGCTGCTTGAGCACCTCGTGCAGTCCGACCGTCAGAGAGACCGCCGCCGTGTAAGCCGTTTGATTTTTGGCCTGGCTGTCCCGCTCCTTTTTCAGATTGAAATAGAACTTGGTGTTCTTTGCCTTCTCGCTCACTCTCCAGGCCTTTTCACTCACGCTGACAAACGCAAGACCGGGCGGCAGCATCAAGGCCTTCTGCGAGCCTGTCACGACGACGTCCAGACCCCATGCATCCGTCTGGAGATCAAACACCCCCATCGCGCTGACCGCATCGACAACCAGGAGGGTCTCTTCCAACGGCTTTACGATCTGGCCCAGCGCCTTCACGTCGTGCGCCACCCCGGTGGAGGATTCGCTGGCCTGGACGTAGACCGCCTTGATGGCGGGATCCTTTTTCAAGGTCTGGGATACTTTCTGAGGATCAACCGCGTATCCCCATTCCACCTTGATCTCTTCGACCTTGGCCCCATAGGCCTGACAGAGCTTCGACCAGCGTTCTCCGAACTTGCCGCCGTTGATCACCAGCGCCTTGTCACCCGGCGAAAGGAAATTGGATACGGCGCTTTCCATCCCGCCGGTGCCGGAGGAGACCAGCGTGACCACATCCCGCCGGGTCTGGAACAGCCATTTCAAATTCTCCCGCACCTGCCCGAAAATTTCGGCAAACTCGGGGGCGCGATGATGCAGAATCGGATGGGCCATCGCCAGAAGAATTTCGGGAGGAACCGGGGTGGGTCCGGGAGCCAAAAGATAACGCTTTCGCATGACAACGATCTCCTTGAATGATGAATGACCTCCTGCCGGATTCGATGGCTGATGCCCTGAAGAAGGTGGAGGCGTGATGTGTGTGTCGATTTTCCGAGCTTCACGAAAACGGAGTAACGCTAACACAACCCTCCCGCCTTGTCAAGCCGGAAACAGACCGATCAAGAATCCATTTGCCGATACAAAACAGAGTCACCCCGATTCGGTCCGGATCTTCAATGCGTTCTTCCTCATCACGTAAATCCGTTCATTGCGGCCGCTCTTTTGGATGGGATAAAGATAAAAACCGTCTTCCCGCGGGCGGAGGCCGTAACTGTAGCCGGTGATCTCTTCTCCATCCGCAAAGACGACTCGAACCTTTTTGCCCCCCGGCCTGAGGCGGGGCTCGGAGAGAAGCGATCGGTTCGAATCCCGCAGGAAAAAGATCGCTTTCAGGATGGAGCAGTCCAGTTCGCGTTTTCCGGAACCGGTTCGAAGTTTGAGGATTCCCGTGTCCGGGTCAAAGAACATCAGTTTTCCTTCCAACGTTTCCCCCGTGAGGAACCGCGCGACGACCCTGTCCGAAAGCATCGTCGGTCTTTTCTTGGATCTTCTTTCCACATTTGCAGGGGTGGGCATGTTTGGATCTCCGCTTGCGGTCAATGAAACCGTATTATACAATAACCGGGACCCAGAAACAGCAATCGCAATATTATTCTCGTCCGGGCGGTGAATGGAAAATAAAAAATGAGCGAGTGGCGGATCATCGAAGACGGTTCGGGGGAGGCCGACTGGAATATGGCCGTGGACGAGGCGATCGTCGAATCCTGCCGTCGGGAACTTGCGCCCCCCACGCTCCGTTTTTATACCTGGAGCCGCCCGGCATTGACGATCGGTTATTTCCAAAAAGTCGAACGGGACATGGATCCGGACGCCTGCCGGAAGGGAGGAATTCCCATCGTCCGGAGAATCACCGGAGGAAGGGCCGTCTTGCACGGAAACGATCTGACTTACTCCGTGGCCTCCGGGATCCACACAGCGGAACTGCCCAATACCCTCCAGGGAGCTTTTTTTGAAATCGGCCGCGGATTGATCGAAGGGCTTCACCGGATGGGCCTGGAAGCGGACGCCGTTCGTGCCCCATTGAGAGAAACAAGTCGCTCTCCCATCTGTTTCATGTCCACCGCGTGGTATGAGATCACCTGCAGTGGCCGGAAGATGATCGGAAGCGCCCAGCGCCGGTGGAAGGACGGAATGCTCCAACAGGGATCCCTCCTGTTCGGTTTTGATCCGGAGGCCTATTACCATCTGTTCCGCTTTTCGGACGAGCCCCGGCGGGAACAAATCATCCAGGAGTCCCGACGGCGGATCGCCTGTCTTAATGATCTGCTTCCGACACAAGCGTCCCCCGGTATGGTTGCGAAACAGATCGCCGCGGGGTTTGAGAAAGCGCTCGGCATCACGCTCAAATCGGCCGGCCTGACGCCTTTTGAGCGCGAACGAGCGGAACAGTTGCACAGGACCAAATACTCGATTGACTCATGGAACCGCCTTCGCTTTTTATAAGGCGGGAGGAGCACAGGCGGAAATCCATCCTTTTTGTTTGACAATTTCGGGAAATCGGGTAGGATAGATATGTTGCAAGTGCGCTGAGAACCCTCAAGTTTCTTGACATCCACGCAAAGAGCCGATAGGATGAAGCGAATTTAAGGGTTCTTTCATTGTTGTAGCGGCTCTGTTCCAGCTTCCTCGCTCACGTAGTTATTGATCCAGGCCTCAGGCAGAAAGGCGATTGATGAACCAGGTATCCTCTAAACGATTCGTTCTTTTGCTTGTCGTGTACTTCCTTATTTCCTGCAACACCCTCCCTCATCATGAAAAACACGGAACCATTCTTAAAACACCCCCGCAACCCGTCGCTCCAACCCGGTCGGTTGCGGATCCGAATGGCACGCAATCGGATTCGGCTAATTCCGGATCCGAATCGGGAGCGGTTGCATCCGAAGAACCTGCATTGAAAAACAACCCGTCGGATGCGCCCCAAACCGAATCGGCGGATTCCATGCTCTCCGGGGCGTCGAATTCCGAAACGTTTTTAGCGATCAATAAACCCTCTCCGACTGATTCTGATTTCGGCGCATCGGCAGACTCCCTGTATGATGAGTCTGCCGTCAATCCGGACGGCGACGCCATCCTTGACTCGGCCGATGTTTCGGATGAAGAAATCACATATGACGTCCCAATCGTCCTCAATGAAAGCGTGGAGGATTACATCGAATATTTTCAGACCGCGATCCGAGATAAATTTAAATTGTGGCTGGAGCGTTCCGGACGGTACATTCCTATCATGCGCCAAATTTTCAAGGAGCAAGGCCTGCCTGAAGACCTGGTCTTCGTGGCTTTGATCGAAAGCGGTTTCAATCCGTATGCTTACTCCCGCGCGCGAGCCGTGGGTCCCTGGCAGTTTATTAAAGGAACCGGGCGCCTGTACGGACTTCGTATGGACAACTGGATTGATGAACGGCGCGATCCGATCAAATCGACCCGGGCGGCCGCTCGGTATCTGAAAGATCTTTACGATCGGTTCGGGTCATGGCCTCTGGCGATGGCCGGTTACAATGCCGGCGAGGGAAAAATCGAGCGGGCGCTGGTCAAGGCCAAAGCGGCTGATTTCTGGGATCTTCGGTCTACCCGGTATATTCGGCGGGAAACGAAAGGTTACGTTCCCAAATTCATGGCCGCGACCATCATCGCCAAGAATCCGGAACGTTACGGGTTTACGCTGGATTATCATGAGCCACTTCAGCACGACGTGGTCACGCTGCCGGGCTCGGCCGATCTCCGCGTCGTCGCCCTCGCCGCCGGCATTTCCTACGAGGATCTAAAGGTGTTGAATCCGGAATTGCGAACGGAGCTGACGCCTCCTTACATGGAACGTTATTCTCTCCGACTGCCGGTCGGGACCGAACAAACCTTCACGGAGACCTACAGCCAGATCCCGGATGAGCGGAAGATCGTCGGAACACGGTACAGCATCCGCCGGAATGACACCCTGACCGTAATCGCAAAGCGATTCGGCACGTCCGTCTCGCTGCTTCGGGAAATCAATCACCTGCCCCAGGGACATTTGCTCCGGGAGGGAGAGGTCTTGTTTATTCCAAAGCTCCAGTCCGCTTCACGGGAATCCAAACCCCGTCCTTCGAAATCGGCTTTGGTTTCAAAAAAGCCAGCGGGCCAAAAGGTCGCAAAGGTCGCGATTGAGAAGCGGGGGCAATCAAACGCGGTTGACAACGGGAAAAAGATCCTTTACCGTGTCAAGGACGGAGACACCCTCTGGGACATCTCGAAAAGTTTTAATGTGAGCATTCAGGATCTGAAAAAATTCAACGGGATGGGCAGACGCAGCATGATCCGGTCGGGCGATCAGTTGGTGCTCGGCTTCCAATCCAAGGAGTTCTGACTCCCGCCTATTTTTTGTCCATCGGTGCTGAAGGGTCGCCTGCGGCCGGGCTCGATTGCGGCGCCGGAATCACGCTGATCGGCTTCTCCGAGGGCGATATAAGCACCGGTTGATCGGGTTGCTCCAGCTTCACTTCCGGAACGCCCAGCGCGGTAAGACGCCTCTGAGCCTCGGCGAGAAACAAAGAATCCGGGTACCGGGTGACGACCTCCTGATACCGCTTGATCGCTTCGTCTTTTTTTCCCACGGTTTCGTCAATGCGGCCCAGTTCGTAACCCACCTGATCCTTGTTGATCGCCCCCGCCAGACCTTCCGCCGACTCAAACGCCTTGCGGGCCTCCTCCAGACTGTTTTTTTGCAGATAGGCATACCCCAGTCTCTGATAAGCCATTCCGGCCAGGAAATCGTCTTTCGGACTTTTCTCGAGAACCACACGATACGCCGAGACCGCGGAATCAAAATCTTTCAGCTCCATCTGGATATTTCCAATATATAACTGCGCGATCGAAGCGGACGGCGTTCGAGGGTATTCCTGGATTATTTTCTGGAATTGCTCGAGGGCCTTTTTGAAATTGTCTTCCTTCGACGGAACGACGCCTTTTTCATCCGCGGGAACGTGCTGCCGATAATACCGCAGCGCTTGATACTCCAGGGCCGCGGCGCGGCTCTTCTGCTGCTCCTGATAGAACCAGTAAGCGCCGATCCCGGCGCCGATCACCAGCACGACGGCGACCAGCATCCAGACGAGTTTCGCATTCTCGATCATGGTGTCGCCCAGCCAATCCATCGTGCCGATGAACTCGTCCGGTTTTTTCAACTGTTCCTTTCTGGATGCCACGCGAATCTTGTACGCCATCGACTTGTTCTCCTGTCTCAAAGCGCTGTAGTTATAGCCTAAACGACCGGAAAAGTCAAAAGCCCGATGTTGACACAAACCGGATCGCGGTATATGCTGTACCCCGAATCAAAATGGACTTTCCGTTTCATCATGACGTCATCGATCAACTGAAAGCCGACGGTCTGTTCCGGTCCCTCCGACGGGTGGAACCGGACCCTCTCGGCCGATCCGGCCGGCTCATCATTGACGGCCGACCCGCCATCCTGCTCGCCTCCAATGATTACCTCGGCCTCGCCGGTCATCCCCGCGTCAAGGAGGCCGCCGTCGCGGCCATCCAACGATACGGCTTCGGCGGCGGGGCCGCCCGTCTGATTTCAGGAAACGCCCTTCCCCATGCGGCCTTGGAGGAGCGGATCGCCCGCTTCAAACGAGCGGAGGCCGCACTGGTCTTCAGCACGGGTTATATGGCCAACCTCGGCCTCCTGTCCTGTATCATTCCATCGGACGGCCTCCTGATCACCGATCGGTTGTGCCACGCGAGCCTGATGGACGGCTGTCGCGCAAGCGGCCGCCGCTTCCGGGTGTTTGATCACGCCGATCCGAATCACCTCGATCGGCTTCTGGCCAAACGGCCGGCGAACCAGCCCGCGCTCGTCGTGACGGACGGCGTCTTCAGCATGGACGGCGATATCGCGCCGCTGCCCGCGCTCGTCGAGATCGCCCGGCGCCGCGGCGCGGCCGTCTTTGTGGATGACGCCCATGCCACGGGCGTCATCGGAAAAGAGGGCCGCGGCACGGTCGAGCATTTCGGACTGGAGCCCGGGAGCGTTATTCAGATGGGCACGCTCGGCAAGGCGCTCGGATGTTTCGGCGCCTATGTGGCCGGAAGCCGCGTCTTGATCGATTATCTCATCAACAAGGCCAAGACCTTCATCTATACCACCGCATTGCCGCCCGCCGTCACGGCCGCGGCGCTGGCCGCCTTCGACGTCATCGAGAAGGAGCCTGAAATCCTTGAGCGTCTCCGGCACAACCGGAACCATTACGCGGAGGGAATAAAATCGCTCGGCTTCGACACCCTTCAGAGCGAAACCCCGATCATTCCGATCATGATCGGAGACAGCCGGTCGGCGCTGGCCTTCTCGGAGCGACTTCTGGAGGCCGGGATCTTTGCCCCGGCGATCCGTCCGCCCACGGTGCCCAAGGGAACCGCCCGCATCCGAACAACGATCATGGCCACGCACAGCCGTGACGATCTGGATTACGTGATCGAGACCCTCGGCAAGGTCGGCCGATCCATGGGGATTGTATAGTCCATGCAGGACCCGCGTGTGATCATCATCACGGGTGCAACCGGCGGACTGGGTCAGGCGATGGCGCGGCGGTTCGGACAGGCAGGCTGCCGAATCGTGATCCAGTATCATCAGAATAAAGAGGCCGCGACGAACCTGGCCGCCGGCCTTGAACGGCTCGATGCGGAGGCGATCCTGTTTCAGGCCGATGTCCGGTCCTTATCCGATATGCAGTCCATGGCCCGCGCCGCGTTGAACCGATGGAATCGGGTGGACGTTCTGATCGCGTCCGCCGCCGTTCAAAGGGACGGGCTGCTTCTTCGAACCACCGAGAAGGCATGGGACGAGGCGATCGAAACGAACCTGACCGGCGCCTGGAACAGCCTCAAAGCAATTGGAGAGCCGTTCATCCGTCAACGCGAAGGGCGGGTGATTGTGATCGGTTCGGTCGCGGGCCATCATGGACGAGCCGGACAGTCGAATTACGCCGCTTCCAAAGCCGGGCTGATCGGCCTGGTCCGGTCCGTCGCGATGGAATGGGCTCCTCATCAAATTCAATTGAACCTCGTTCTTCCCGGTCTTCAGGCGACCGGAATGACGGCCGGCCTTTCTCCCCAACAGCGCCAAGCGCTGGAGCGGGAAATGCTCCTGGGCCATTCCCCGCCGATCACCGACGTCGCCGAGTTTGTGTACGTCCTCTCGAAGATGACCGGCGTCTCGGGACAGATCTTTAATCTCGACAGCAGAATCATCTGATGCCGGCCCAAACCCCTCAAGGTTTTTTTATTACAGGAACCGACACCGGCGTCGGCAAAACAGTCGTGGCGGCCGGATTGGCCGCGCTGTTCAAAAAAAATGGTCTGGATGCGGGCGTGATGAAGCCGATCCAGACCGGCTGCATCATCCGGCGGGGAAGCCGGATCGCGCCGGACGCCCGGTTTTTAGCGCGGGCCGTGAAGGCCGACGATCCCATGGATCTGATCTGTCCCTATCGCTTCAAGATCCCGGCGGCGCCCATGGTGGCCGCCGAATATGAAGGGACAACCATCGATCTGGATCGGATCGAGAACGCCTACAGGACGCTCGCTTCCCGACACCGGATCATGGTCGTCGAAGGGATCGGGGGCCTCCTGACACCGATCACGCCGACCGAAACCGTGGTGGATCTGGCACGCCGGTTGAGGCTGCCGTTGATCATCGTCGCCCATACCCGGCTCGGAATGTTGAACCACGCGCTGCTGACGGTCCGGCATGCGCAGCAGACCGGCGCTTCCGTGCTGGGGATCATCTTCAACCGCCTCGGCGGCGCGTCACGCGGCATCGCGGAGAAAACCAATCCTGAGGTCTTCTCAAGACTTTGTTCCGTGCCGATACTGGGAACGATTCCGCATCTAAGCGGGATCAACGTGGAGGCGGGACGGCTAGGCCGTGTGCGGGGTCTCGGTCATTACTTGAATGAAGGCCTCCACCACCTGGGGATCAAACTGAACCCCTGAATGGCGGCGAAGCTCATTGATCGCCACCGCGGTCGGAAGACCCTTGCGATAGGGCCGGTTGGTGGTCATGGCGTCAAACGCGTCCAAAACGGCGACGATCCTCGATCCGATCGGAATCTCATCCCCCGACAAACCGGCCGGATACCCTTTTCCGTCGTATCGCTCCTGATGGTGGTAGACGATCGGGACCACCGGCGCCAGGAATCTCACCTCTTTCAGGATTTCGGCCCCCTTGGCGGGATGCGTTTTCATTTCCTCATACTCTTCCGGAGTGAGCTTCCCGGGCTTGGTCAGGATCGCTTCCTTCACGCCGATTTTTCCGATGTCGTGAAGCGCGGCCGCGTATTTCAGCCAGATCGTTTCCTCCGAGGACACCCCGAGCCGCTGCGCGATCGACATCGCCAGATCCACCAAGCGGTCGCCGTGCCCTCCGGTGTAGACATCCTTGACCTCGATCGCCTGGGCAAGCGCGCTGACGGTCTCGAAATAGAACTCCTCAAGCTCCCGGTTTTTCGTCTGGATGAGCTCGAACATTTTTGCATTTTCGATCGCGATCGTCGCCTGCCCGCTCAGGATGGAGGTCAGTTCCAGGTCGCTCTGGTTGTACGAGGCGTTCCCGCGTTGTTTGCTCAAAATCAAGACGCCGATGACCCGGTCTTTTGAGAGGAAAGGCATCGCCACCAGGGAGGAAAGACCGCTCCGCACCAGCACCTCTTTCATCTCGTCCGTCAGGGGACCCTCTTCCACCAGGATGAGGGGGATCTTTTTATCCAGCGCCCATCGTCCGACCGTCTCCCGGATTTTTCGGCCGGCATCGCCTGAAAATCCATCCATTGGGACGACGAAGGATTCGGCCTGAAACCCGCGAGTGCGGTCATCCACCAGCATCACGGCCGCCGCATCGGATCGGGTCTCCTTCAATACGACACGGGCAAAGGTCTCCAAAAGGGATTTCAGATGGAGATCCGAAAGAAGCGTCTTGCCCACCTCAAAAAGCGGAACCAGCAGTTTCAGGCGCATGTTTTCGCGGAAGACACGGTGTTTTTCAAGCGCGTCCTCCACCGACCGGACCAGTTCCATCTGGGAGAACGGCTTGATCACGAAGCCCTGCGCGCCCAACCGAAGCGCCTGCACGGCGTTGTTGATCGTACCATACCCCGTCATGATGACGGCCGAAATTTCCTTTTGGCTTTCCTTGATCGCGCGGAGGAGTTCCAGGCCGTCCATGCCGGGCATGCTGATATCGGTCAGGAGAAGGTCGAAGGGTTGGGACCGGGCAAAATCGATCGCCGCTTTTCCGCCGGCCACGGCAATCGTCTGGTAGGATTTTCGTTTTAAAATTTCGGAGCACAAGCGCCGGATGTGCTCCTCGTCATCAACAATCAGGATGCTCTCGCCAACCATGGTTCTACCTTTTGATGCGATGGACCGGATGGTCGAGATCAAGAGAAACGTTATGAACGATCATCGATAAATGGATTCCGAATCTCCTTGGAGCCGGATCCCGGCATAATAACAGCAGTTGTAATTATCCAGATCGTTGATGAACGACCGCTCGACGCCGTCATGGAAGGCCACGCGGGCGAGACAGATCCCTCCCGCCATCGTGGAGGAACGCTCCTCCACAACCACCCCGACGCCCCACTGGGGGTATCGGAGATGAATCACCTGATCGCCCAATTTCAGGAAAAGTCTTTGCACCGATCGTTAAAACCTTTTTTGAAAAACTGATTGAAGTATAGGGAACGGCTTTTTTTTTGTCAAGGCAAACTTGAAGAATCCGTAAATCTCCCGCTCTCACTGATCGAAAAGATTTTCGGCGACCGGGTTGCCGCACGGGGGGCGGAAGGATGAGATATTCATCGAACCGCTGTTGAGGACAAAAACCTCGTCACCGCCGGGCGAGAAGACGATCCGGGCGGGATCCAGCCCCTTCGGCGCCAGGGACAGCTCACATGTCACCGACATCGTTTCGACCGAGATCACGGTCAGGGAGCTGTTCGCGCAGCAATGCGCCACATAGATATATTTTCCGTCCGGTCCCGCCGCCACGGCCGATCCGCCGGCCGCCTTGACCTTGATGCGCCTGACGACATGAACTGGGACCGCCGTCAGGTCAATCACCTCGACAGCGGCTTCGGTGTCATGAGAGACGTAGGCCTGCGATCCGTCCGGTGTCACGGCCACGCCGACCGGATTGCGCCCGACCTCGACCGCACGAATATGTCCCGTGGCTTCGTCTACCGCCAACAACTGGCTCGAATCCCGGCTCGTGACCAGAAGGGTCCCGTGGGGGGCAATCGCGACATCGCCCGGGAAACCGGGCAGCGGGATAACCCTTTGCTTTTTCTCCTTGAGGTCGAAGATCGTCAGAGCCTTCGCCTGATAATGCGGAATGTAGAGCGTTTGTCCGTCCCGCGCCACCGTGACGTTGCCGGGTCCCTTCTCCCTCAGTGGAATTCGCCCGACCACTTTATAACCGGTCGTGTCGATCACAGAGAGTTCATTGCCGTTATGGCGGATCCAGTAGACATACCGTCCGCCGGATCCGGATGGTCCGGCGGGCGTTTCCCGGGCCCCTTCTTCGGGAGGCGGCGGCTCCGATCCGAGATCGATCCGCCGGATGACTCGGTGGGCTTCAAAATCGAACACGGCGATCGAATCGGTATGGGGAATCTCTAAAAAGATCTTTGATGGGGGTCGCGGGGATGACGCGGTTTCCGCGCCGGAGGGATCGGGCATGGCCACTGACGAAAGAACGGCCAGGACAAGGCCCCCCGAGATTCCGTTTCTCCAAAAGTACGCCATTTTTTCTTTCTCCCCCCGCGCGCGAGGTCGGGGGGAACGGTCAAGGCTTGTGTTGACCCAGGAGTTCGTCAAGATCCTTTATTGAAAACTTGGTCAGCTTTACAATCCTGGCCTGGGAGCGATAAGCGGGAGGCAATATACCACGGGCCTCCTCCTTGCTCCCTAAATCCGCAATGATCCATGCTTTATGCACCCCGTCCGCGCATCCAAAGTCTGCATTCGTCAGATAATGGGAGCCCGTTGTAAGCAGGATTCGAGCGGCGTGTGCGCATGCCATCTTATCAGCCTAATGCGAAACCTCGATCAGAAATTTTTCCATGACAAACATCTCCTCTTGTTTGGTTGGAATGAATGGACGCAGGCCTATGAACCTTTAAGCGCCGTGACTTCGATAATGAACGATGTTACCCGCCGGATGGTTTGACGCGATACCCTTTTTGGATCAGCAACTCCATCAAGGTCTCCCGGTGATCGCCTTGAATTTCGATGATGCCCGCTTTCACCGTCCCGCCGCTCCCGCAGGTTTGCTTGAACTCTTTTGCGAGTTCCCGGAGTCCATCCGGATGGAGGGGAACTCCGCTGATCAGCGTCACCCCTTTCCCCTTGCGCCCCTTCGTTTCCCCTGAAACC
>JACQHO010000221.1 GCA_016198945.1 Nitrospirota bacterium
CCATCGGGGTGATCGCGGAAGGGGCCAAGCACAAGGCCGCCGAAATCGCGGCCTATTTCCGGGATCATCATGAGCGCATCGGCTTTGATCTCCGCGTGACGACGCTGGGACATGTGCAGCGGGGCGGTGCGCCCGGTGCGTTTGACCGATTGCTGGCCACGCGGCTTGGGGCCAAGGCCGTGGAGATCATCGTTCGAGGCGAGTCCGGTTTGCTGGTGGGGCTTCAACAGGGGGAGGTCGCTGCGACGCCGTTATCGGAGGTGGTCGGCAAGAAGAAGCCTCTGGATCTGCGTCTGTTGGAGTTGGCTCGCGTTCTCGCCCGGTAACGAATAAAGTCAACATCACCGTCAGAGGTGGCGATATGATTACATCCATCGCGTTCACCGTCTATCCGGTGAGAGATATGGCGCGGTCAAGAAGCTTTTATGAGAAGGTGCTGGGGCTCACGGCCAGTGAAACCTTTGGGAATGAGTGGGTGGAGTATGATTTGGGAGGCTCCACCTTCGCCATCACCACCACGGACATGGGACATCCTCCAGGGGCCAAGGGAGCTGTGGTCGCTTTTGAGGTCTCGGACTTGGATGCTTTTGTGAAAATGCTGAAGGGGAAATCCGTGACGTTTGTTACAGATATCTTTGAAACACCCGTGTGCCGGATGACCGTGATCGAAGACCCGGATGGAAACCACATCACGATTCACAAGAGGAAGGGTTAAGCATGCTGAAGAAGATCGGCTACGGCGTCATTCTGTGGGTGATTCCATACGTCACGGCCATTCCGCTGCTTCCGCTGATGCGGAGCGATCTCCTCTTTTTCAAGGCGATCATGGTCGTCGAGGGTTTGATCACAGGTGCGATCCTGGCCGTATTGTATTTTCTCAGAGTCCAAAAGGATTTTTTGAGGGAAGGGATCGTGCTGGGAATAACCTGGATGATCGTAAACTGGATTCTCGATTATGTCGCGCTTCTTCCTTTTACGAAAATGTCTCTCGCGCGATATTTCATGGAGATCGGCATCGAATACATCGGGATGGCCGTCCTGACCGTGGCGATCGGCTATGTTCTGCAGAAGAAGTTGCAGTAAATTGGGGCAGGAGTATTATTTCCGATGGAACGGAACCCAGCACGACGTGAAAAAGTACTCGGACCCTGTTTTTGGAAAGAGGGCCACCGTCCATGCAAGCATCACAACGCATCCGTATTGAGGGGCATGTGAGCACGGGCTTTGACGCCGTGCGAGATGCGTTCGCTGAGAATTTCTCTTGGCGACACGAACTGGGCGGCGCCTGTTGCGTGTACCACCGAGGTGAGAAGGTCGTTGACCTGTGGGGCGGTGTGCGGAACAAGGCGACTGGTGAGCCTTGGCAAGAGGGCACCATGGTCCTGGTCTACTCGGCAACCAAGGGCTTGGCTGCGATGACTCTGGCGGTCGCCCATTCCCGTGGGTGGCTCGACTATGAGCAACGGGTCTGCAAGTACTGGCCGGAGTTTGCCCAGAACGGAAAAGAAACCATTACCGTCCGCCAGCTCCTGGCTCACCAGGCGGGCCTGTTTGCATTCGATGAGCAGGCGGACAGGAGCGTGGTCGCCGACCTTGATCGTCTAGCGGTTGTCCTGGCTCGCCAGAAGCCGGCCTGGGAGCCGGGCACGCGGCAGGCCTATCACGCGATCAGCCTCGGCTACTACGAAAGCGAGTTGCTGCGCCGGGTCGATCCGCACCATCGCAGCCTGGGGCAGTTCTTTCAGGACGAAATCGCCACGCCCCTGGGACTCGACTTCTACATCCGTCTGCCTGAGTCGATCCCGAACTCCAGACTGGCGACGCTTGCAAGACCCAGCCGGGTCGCGATGCTGCTCGGGTTTCCGATCCGGCTGACGCTCGCCGTGTTGAATCCCCGCTCGAACATCGTTCGAGCGCTCGCCGGTTCCCTGTTGCCCCACGATGAGCAGCACATCTATGCCCGCAACTTCGAAGTACCCGCTGGCGGGGGCGTCGGCACGGCGCGCGCTATCGCACACGCCTACAGCGTGTTTGCAACCGGCGGACGGGAGCTGCAGTTGCGCCCGGAGACGTTGCAGGCATTGTCCGCACCGGCGATTCCGCCGACCCGCGGCTTCTACGACGAGTGCATGATGGGCGACGGTGTACAGTTTTCGCTGGGCTTCATGAAACACAGCCCCGTGTGGCTGTTCGGGAACGAGGGCTCGTTTGGAGCGCCCGGAACAGGAGGTTCTCTTGGTTTCGCCGATCCGAAGGCCGGCATCGGCTACGCGTACGTCACCAGCCAGATGGGGACATCGGTGACAGGGGACCCCCGGGACCTCGCGCTTCGAAACGCGCTGTACTCAATCATTACACTGGCACCATAGGCCGCGAGGAATAGTTGATTTGGAGAGGAGCACTATGGCCACAAAGATTAGCGAAGTTGGATACTGGTCCGGCTTGGCCGCGTTCGCGTCGGCCATCGCATACGATGTGGTGCAGATCTTACAGATTGCGGGCGTGCTCCGGTTTCCGCTTGACGAGATTCTGATCTACGGGACGTCCCTCTGCATCGTCGTACCCTTCGTTTTGGAGATGCTCTCGCTCCATTACCTAACAGCGAAGGACAAACAGTTCTGGACCCATGCATCGCTAATCTTCACAATTATTTATGCGGTATTTGTTACTGCGAATTATGTCGTCCAACTCGCAACAGTAATCCCCGCAAAGCTAAGAGGGGCCTCTGAATCTATTCGCATTCTCGAACAGACCCCGCACTCCTTGTTCTGGGACTACGATGCGGTGGGCTACATATCGATGGGCTTGGCAACCTTGGTTGCTGTTCCTGCGGTCAGTAACGTCGGCTTTGAGAGATGGGTCAGGATGTCCCTTATCGCCAATGCTCTGGTGACCCCGCTCATCAGCATCGTGTATTTCTATCCAGCGTATTCCACCAGGCTGCTGTTTCTCGGTTTCCCTTGGGCGATTACTGCGCCGCTCTTCATGCTAATGGTCGCGATCATGTTGCGGAAAAGACAGACGTCCATCGCGACTGCCTGATGAGAGTCCGATCCAGTAAATTGGGATCGGAGTATTGTTTCCGATAGAACGGCACCAAGCACGATGTGAAAATTACTCGGAACCTGTTTTTTGTGTGGCCGTTGGCAAGTTGAAAGCGGTCTGCCGATCCTTGGTCGTGAGATCACATGAGCCTGGCGCGGTGAATGAAGTTGCCGTTCTCGCATTCCGAATTTCTCGACGTGTTTGGTGCATACAACGCGGCACTCTGGCCTGCGGGAGCCGTGCTTTGGATCGTCACGGCTCTTCTCTTCTTCAAGTGGATGTGGGCTCGTCAAGCCGACAGCCGCGCCGTCGCCGTTCTACTCGCCATACACTGGGGGTGGTCAGGCTTGGCCTATCAGTGGGTGTTCTTCCGGAGCATCAACCCGGCGGCAGGCCTTTTTGCCGGGCTGTTCATCGTACAGGCCGTGTTCTTTGCGTGGCTCGCGCTTGCGCCCGAGCGCGTGCAGTTCACGCTGGCCAGATCGCTCCGAGGCAGTCTGGCCGTGGCGTTGGTGGCATACGCACTGGCGTATCCTTTTGTGGGCCTGGCGTTCGGGCTCCGATACCCCCGAATGCCGACGTTCGGTGTCCCCTGTCCCACGACCATCCTCACGGCAGGACTGTTGCTGGTAACGTCAGGTGCTCCCCGTGTCATCAACATCATTCCCATCGCATGGTCTGTCATCGGAGGTTCGGCCGCGTTTATTCTGGGCATCAGGGCGGACTTGGCGCTCATCGTTGCAGGCGCTTTGCTCGCCCTTCAAACAGCCGTGCCGCGGATTCTCGGTTCAAACAGCGCAGCGTAGATGGAGGTCTTCCATGGGGAGGCGAGCATGGACTACGAAACCGAAGTCCGTAAAATTTGGCGGCACTACGATCTCACCGCCCGTCACGATTACACGAATCTCGTCGATCAGCTCAGACTCTTGAAGGAGACCGGGAGGGGAACCGGGATCCTCATTGATTGTTACGTCGGCCTGTTGAGCAGGTCCTGGTAGGCAGATAGGAGCCCACGGAAATGGGGCTATGGGTAAAACTTATTTTGGGAGGTCTCGGTTTAGTTGGCGCGGGGCTCGGGTTGGCGATTGGGTTCGGTTCGGCCCGTTGGAACGGCAAAACCGCTCAGTTTGTTGACAAGCTTACCCAAGCGACTCCCCGGAAAGAGGCAAGAAGGGTTACTTTCAGTGACTTCGAACAGCTTCCGTCTCCAGTTGCCAACTATTTCCGGTGGGCGTTAAAAGAAGGGCAACCCATGATCCGCTCGGTTCGTATTGTCCAAGCAGGCGAATTCCGTACTCGTAAAGCGGACGATGGGTGGAACCCGTTTGAGGCAACGCAGTACTTTTCAGCTCAGCCACCCGGCTTTGTATGGGATGCCGGTATTCGCATGGCCCCTTTGATGAAGGTGCGTGTGCGCGATGCGTACGTTGCGGGGCAGGGGACGATGCAAGCGAAGATCCTCTCACTGGTGTCGGTGGTCGATGAACAGGGCAAAGCGGAACTGAATGCGGGCGCGCTACAACGATATTTGGCTGAAGCGGTCTGGTTTCCGACGGCGCTTCTTCCAAGCGAGAGCGTAAAATGGAGTCCGATAGACAACAGCAGGGCCTTGGCAACGCTGACGGACTCCGGCACAAGAGTTTCTATGGAGTTCCACTTCAGCGACGTCGGTGAAATTATAGGCGTCTTTACACCCGGCCGCTATCGAGAAGTAGACGGGAAATACGAATTGACACCTTGGGAGGGTCATTTCCGCCACTACGAGGAAAGAGAGGGCATGCGGATTCCGGTCGAGGGGGATGTGGAGTGGCGGTTGCAGGACGGAAGTTTCCCCTACTGGAAGGGACGAATCGTTAAGGTGATATATGATTTCGCAGACGACCTTCCCCCAGTTAAGAAAACGGGAGGTACTTCACATGAATAAATTGATTCTGATCTTTATCGCGTTGGTTTCACTGCTCGCGGCCCCGGCCGCCGCGCGGGATGAACGCCCGATGGAATCCGGCAGGCTTGTGAGTCTGCCGGCCGACAAGGAGATGCTTTGACCCTGATTTACATTTCGGACCGTCCGGAGTAAACTGTGATCAATGAAAAAAGGGCTTCTGATTCTATCGGTCACTTGCCTAATCCTCTTCCGGCCCGGCCCTGGACTGGCCGAGACGCGCGTCTATGTAAGTTTTTCGGTGGGCGGCGCGGCCGTGATCGGGGCCGGTATTTTATACTGGAGCGTTTCCTACACCTCGCAGGTCAGTCAACGCAAACCTCAGGAAGAAAATCCAGGCCGCTTGTTTCCGGCGACGGATGCGTCCGAAACCGACCCCTTCCAAGCGCTCCAACCTGAACCGCAACAGGTTCCGCACGAAGAACCGATCCGGGCCGATTTCACCGGGATCCCGGACGGCCTTCGCGCGGCGTCCTGGGTGGAAGTGCCGTTGCTGGTGTTCCGCTGGTAAGTCGAATTTGTCTTGACGGCGTCGTGGGAATATGCTAATGATGAGCCACTGTTTTCGACGAGGACCTCGGATCGGTCGGCTTTAAACAACGAGCATCCATGACGCTGAAGAATAGAATCGAAGAAGGTTTGACGTTTGATGATGTCGTCCTGATCCCGGCCAAATCGTCCGTCCTGCCCCGCCTTGTCGATACACAAACCCGTCTCACCCGACGCATCCGCATCAATATCCCGATCGTCAGCGCCGCCATGGACACCGTCACCGACGCCCGCATGGCGATCGCCATCGCCCAGGAGGGCGGGATCGGGATCGTCCACCGGGCCATGACCGCCAAGGAGCAGATGATCGAGGTGGACAAGGTCAAAAAGTCCGAGAGCGGAATGATCGTTGATCCGATCACGATCTCGCCGGACCAGACGATCCGCGAGGCGCTTCAATTGATGGCCCGATACCGGATCTCCGGCATCCCGGTCACGCGGGGGGCGAAGCTGGTCGGAATCGTCACCAACCGCGACCTCCGGTTCGAGACGCGCATGAATATCAAGGTTTCCGAGGTGATGACGCAGAAGAAACTGATCACTGCGCCCGAGGGAACCAGCCTGGAGGAAGCCAAGGCGATTCTCCAGAAGAACCGCATCGAGAAGCTCCTCGTCGTTGATAAAAATTTCGAGTTGAAGGGACTGATCACGATCAAGGACATCGAGAAGAAAATCAAATACCCGAGCGCCTGCAAGGACGCCGGCGGGCGTTTGCGCGTGGGCGCGGCGGTCGGCGTCGGCGAGGACGCGATGGAGCGGGTGGATCTCCTGGCGAAGGCCGGCGCGGATCTGATCGTCGTGGATACGGCCCATGGGCATTCGCTCAGCGTACTGGAAACGGTTTCTAAAATTAAAAAGGACTACCCGGACATGGAGCTGGTGGGAGGCAATGTGGCGACGGCAGAGGCCGCGCGGGATCTGATCAAGGCCGGAGTGGACGGCATCAAGGTCGGCGTCGGTCCGGGCTCGATCTGCACGACACGGATCGTGGCCGGGGCCGGGGTTCCGCAGCTCACGGCTGTTTCGAATTGCGCCGGGGCCGCGGCCAAATCCGGCGTTCCGATCATCGCGGACGGGGGCATCAAGTATTCGGGCGACATCAGCAAGGCGATCGCCGCGGGCGCCGATTCCGTCATGATCGGAAGCATCTTCGCCGGAACGGAGGAAAGTCCGGGGGAAACGGTATTGTTTCAGGGCCGCAGCTACAAGGTTTATCGGGGCATGGGTTCCCTCGGCGCGATGGTGAAGGGGGGGCGGGACCGGTATTTCCAGGAACATGAAACGGAGTCCAAGCTTGTTCCGGAAGGGATCGAAGGACGCGTTCCGTACAAAGGCTCCATCGCCAGCGTGGTCTATCAGCTCGTCGGCGGACTGAAGGCCGGCATGGGTTATTGCGGATGCCGGACGATCAAGGAGCTGCAGAAAAAGGCCCGCTTCGTCAAATTGACGCAGGCCGGCCTTCGTGAAAGCCACGTCCACGACGTGATCATTACGAAAGAGGCGCCCAATTACCGCGTCGAACGAGAGTAATCTGATCCCGTGAAAACCGGGTTAAGGTCATGATGCGCGCCGCCGATCGAAATCCCGACCGAATCCACGCCGAGAAGATTCTCGTCCTGGATTTCGGTTCCCAATACACGCAGCTGATCGCCCGTCGGATCCGCGAAAGTCAGGTTTATTCCGAGATTCATCCCTGCAATACCCCGATCGAGTTCATCCGCGACTTCAAACCCCGCGGGATCATTCTATCCGGCAGCCCGGCCAGCGTCTTTGACAACAAGCCGCCGTTCTGCCCGCCGGAGATCCTGGATATGGGCGTTCCCATTCTGGGGGTCTGCTACGGGATGCAATGGATCACGCACCGGCTGGACGGGAAGGTTTCCAAATCCGCCCGACGGGAATACGGCCGGGCCGATTTGATCATTGATGAGGATGCCGATCTGTTCAAGGATGTCGGGGGCGAGACCGTCGTATGGATGAGCCACGGCGACCGGATCGATCAGGCGCCGCCGGGATTCGATGTTATCGCGCATACGTCCAACTCGCCGATCGCGGCGATGCGAAACGAGAAGCGGCGGCTTTACGCGATTCAGTTTCATCCCGAGGTGGCCCACACGCCCCAGGGGGTCGCGATCCTGAAGAATTTTCTGTATCGCATCTGCGGCTGCAGCCCGACCTGGACGATGAAGGCCTATCTGGAGCGGGCCGTCGGGCAGATTCGGGAACGGGTGGGAGAGGCCCCTGTCCTCTGCGCGTTGAGCGGCGGCGTGGATTCGGCCGTTGCGGCGATCCTGACCCATCGCGCCGTCGGGGATCAGCTCACCTGTGTCTTCGTGGACAACGGCCTCCTTCG
>JACQHO010000217.1 GCA_016198945.1 Nitrospirota bacterium
AAACCCCCCGCTGTAGCCGCCGGCCGATTGCTCCACCAGGACGAATTCCTTGAATCCCGACGGATTGTTCGGGTTCAGGCTCTCGATGATCCGCTTGATGTTCCGGTAGATGCCCTTGAAAATCGGGAGCCGTTCCAGAAGGCTGTCGATCCAGCCCAGGAACAGCGCGCCGTAAACGCTTGAAAGAATGACGCCCGCCAAAAAGATGATCGCCAGCGTCATCAGCACCCCCAGGCCCCATATCTCGACATGGAAAAAAGTCGAGATCCATGGCTGGAACACGCCGTCCATCGTCTTGAACAGCCAGACCAGAAGCGTGACCGTCAGGTAGAGAGGAAGCAGCGCGAGCATCCCGGCCAGCATCGTATTCCGAAGGCGTTTCATCATCGAGGATCTCCTTTGTTTTAAACCGCGTCCCATTATACTTCTCATCGCGCGGTTTTGTCTAACATCCTCCCGAGCCGCGATCCCAAACCCCCTCTCGCCTTGGGGAGCGGCCTTGTGGTAAAATAATGCGTGGGGAAATTTATTAAAGAGGTTTGTGATGGAAACGGCCGTTAACAGACCGAACACCGTCGTGCCGACAAAGTATTGGCACCGGCTGGAGGACGGGCGCGTCCAGTGCGACCTTTGCCCTCGTTTCTGCAAGCTCAACGAAGGCCAGCAGGGCCTCTGCTTTGTGCGTGCGCGACAAAACGACCGGATCGTACTGACGACGTACGGGCGGTCCAGCGGCTTTTGCGTTGATCCCATCGAAAAAAAGCCGCTCAACCACTTCCTCCCGGGAACCCCCGTTCTTTCCTTCGGCACGGCCGGATGCAATCTCTCCTGCCGGTTTTGTCAGAACTGGGATATCAGCAAGTCGCGCGAGACGGATACGCTGGCGGATGCGGCATCTCCGGAGGTGATCGCACGCGCCGCGCGCGAGTTGGGCTGCCGCAGCGTGGCCTTCACTTACAATGATCCGGTTGTCTTCCACGAATACGCGATTGATGTGGCCGATGCCTGCCGGGCGATCGGGATCAAGACGGTGGCCGTGACAGCCGGTTATGTTTGCGAGGAGCCTCGAAAGGAGTTTTACCGTTATATGGATGCGGCCAATGTGGATCTGAAGGCCTTCACGGAGCGATTCTACCAGCAGATCACGGCCGGCCGCCTCCAGCCCGTTCTGGACACGCTGATCTACCTCAAGCACGAGACCAACGTCTGGTTCGAGATCACGACACTCTTAATCCCGGGCGAGAACGATTCGGATCAGGAGATCGATGCGCTGACGAAATGGGTGGTCGACAAGCTGGGCCCGGACGTGCCGGTCCATTTCACGGCGTTTCATCCGGACTACAAAATGCTGGACAGGCCGCCCACGCCGCCCGCGACGCTCACGCGTGCGCGTCGCATCGCGATCCAAAACGGGATCCGGTATGCCTACACCGGCAATGTCCATGATCCCGAAGGCGACAGCACTTACTGCCATTCATGCGGCAAAAAGCTGATCGGCCGCGACTGGTATCTTCTATCCGACTGGAACCTCACCGACGATGGGCATTGCCGCTTCTGCGGAACGCTCTGCGCCGGCCTGTTTTCCGGCCCCCCGGGCAACTGGGGCCCCAAGCGCGTTGCAGTGCGGCTTGGCGATTTTCAGTGACCGTATCATCCCGTCCGCGAGGACATCCCTTTCATTTCCGGTTTTCCCATCGCGCAGACCGCTTGTAACTCCCTTAACTTTATGAGATAATTTTGACCGGCATGAAATCCGATGACCTGCGAAAAGGATTTTTGGACTATTTTTCAGAACGGGGGCATACCCTTGTCCCGAGTTCCCCGCTGATTCCGCAAAAAGACCCGACACTGCTGTTTACCAATGCCGGGATGGTCCAGTTCAAAGACGTCTTCCTGGGAAAGGAGGGCCGAAGCTATAAGCGCGCCGTCTCTGCCCAAAAATGCATGCGGGCCGGAGGGAAACACAACGATCTCGACAATGTCGGGATGACCGGGCGCCACCACACCTTTTTTGAGATGCTGGGCAATTTTTCATTCGGGGACTATTTTAAGACCGACGCGATCGCGTTCGGCTGGGAACTGTTGACAAAAAAGTGGGATCTCCCGAAGGATCGGTTGTGGATCACGGTTTTCCGGGATGATGATGAGGCCGAAGGGCTCTGGAAGGCGATCGGGGTGCCGGCCGGCCGCATCAAACGGATGGATGAGAAGGACAATTTTTGGGCGATGGGCGAGACCGGCCCGTGCGGCCCGTGCTCCGAGATACTGATCGACCAGGGGGAGGCGGCCGCGGGCCCGCCGCACGACTGCCGGGGCGTCGGCTGCGACTGCGACCGGTATCTGGAGATCTGGAACCTCGTCTTCATGCAGTTCATGCGGGATTCGGAAAGCCGGCTCACGCCGCTTCCCAAGCCCAGCATCGACACCGGCATGGGCCTCGAGCGGATCACGGCCGTGATCCAGGGCGTTTTGTCCAACTATGACAGCGACCTTTTCCTTCCGATCTTAAAGGCCGTCTCGGAGATGACCGAATACGATCCGGACGAGGTGCGTCGGGGGATGCCCGGGCGGGTGATCGCGGACCATATCCGCGCGATCACGTTTCTGATCAGCGACGGCATACTGCCTTCGAACGAAGGGCGGGGATACATCCTCCGCCGCGTCATTCGTCGCGCGGCGCGGTATGGAAAAGAACTCGGCCTGAACGAACCGTTCCTCTTCAAACTATCGGGGACGGTGGTGGACACCATGCGTTCGTCCTATCCGGAGTTGGCCCGCGCGAGATCGGTGGTGGCCCAGGTGACACAGGGGGAGGAGGAACGCTTCATCCAGACCTTGAATCAGGGAATGGGTCTTTTTAAAGAGGTGATCTCGAAAACGAAGGCCGCCGGCGATCCGGTCGTTCCCGGCTCCGAGGCCTTCCGTCTGTATGACACCTACGGTTTCCCGCTCGACATCGCGATGGACATGGCGCGCGACGCCGGTCTGCGGATCGACGAGACCGGCTATCAGGCCGCGATGGCCGAGCAGCGTGAACGCGCGCGGAAGTCCTGGGTCGTCAAAGAGGTCGCGCCGTATTATAACGAGGCCGCCGCAAAGCTGGGACCGACCGAGTTTGTGGGATATGACAGCCTGGAGGACGAGGTCCGGCTGATCGGAATCCTAAAAGGCGGGCAGCCGGTGAAAAAGGCCGCGGCCGGCGAGACGGTCGAACTGATCTTCAACCGGACGCCGTTCTACGGCGAGTCGGGCGGCCAGGCCGGCGATCAGGGGCTGCTGGAGCATCCCTCCGCGCTGGCCGAAGTCCATACGACGATCAAGCCGGCGCCGGGGTTTTTCGTTCATCAAGGGAAGGTGGCTCAGGGCGAGATCGTCGAGGGCGAGACTTACCGCGCGGTCGTCAGTCCTGCGGCGCGATGGGGGGCGGCGCGAAATCATACCGCGACCCATATCCTTCATGCCACGCTGCGGGAAGTCCTGGGCGAGCATGTCAAGCAGTCCGGTTCGCTCGTGACACCGGATCGTCTCCGGTTTGATTTCGGCCATTTCAAGCCGCTTTTGTCGGCCGAGATCAAACGGATCGAGGCAATCGTGAATGAACGCATCCGTGAAGACGCTTCGGTTGAGACGCAAGTGATGGACTTTCAGGAGGCGGTGCGGACCGGGGCGCTGGCCTTTTTCGACGACAAGTATGGCGACCGGGTCCGGGTCGTCCGGATATCGGACTTCAGCAAGGAGCTCTGCGGCGGGACGCATTGCCATGAGACCGGACAGGTCGGGCTGTTCAAGCTCGTTCAGGAAGGAAGCATCGCGGCCGGCGTCCGCCGGATCGAGGCGCTGACGGGCGAGATGGCCTACCTCCATATCAAAAAACAGGAAGAGGATATACGGGAAGTGGCCGCGATACTGAAAGTTCAGCCGGCCGAGGTGGTCGAGAAGACGCGAAGGCTCCTGGCCCAGATGCGTGAAAAGGAGAAGGAGATCGAGCGGCTGAAAGGGCAGGCAACCGGCAGCCAGGCGGGTGATATCGTATCGGAAGCCCGAACGGTGGGCGAAGTCCAGGTGCTGGCCAAGCGGCTTCAAGACGGACTGGAGCCGAAGGATCTGCGCAGTTTCATGGATACGGTGCGAAACCGATTAAAATCGAAATACATCATCTTGTTGGCCTGCGCCTCCAAGGATAACAGCAACGCCTTTTTGATCACGGCCGTCTCGCCGGATCTGACCGGCCGCTTCAGCGCCGGCGATATCGCAAAGGAGATCGCCGGCATCGTGGGCGGTTCGGGCGGCGGCCGTCCCGACATGGCCCAGGCCGGCGGAAAGAACGTCTCGAAACTTCCGGAGGCCCTGGCCCGCATTTATGAGATCGTGGAAAAAAAGCGGCCGTAAGAGGTATAATAGAGCAAGCCGCAGGAGGGAATCGTCATGGTCAAACTAATGAAGAAAATGGTGCTGGCCGGTTTGGGAGTCGAGTCAAAGGCCCGTGAGACCTGGAAGGAACTGGTCCGACGCGGAGAAGAAAACGAATGGGACTTTGCCAAAAAAGCGAAGTCCTGCGCCGCGTCGTTGGAGAAGGATCTGAAGGAGTTTGAAAAAAAGGAACGGGACCTGATTGACAGAGTGATGGCCAGGCTTCCCATTGCCACCAAGGCCGATCTGGATCGTCTGGAGAAGAAGATCCAGGAACTTTCGTCCAAGGTCAAAAGCGCGTAGAATGTCGACGCTCGGTGAACGAATTCTGGCCCTGGATCTGGGCGCGCGTCGGATCGGCATGGCCGTCAGCGACGAGCTGGGCTGGACCGCCCATGGCCTGGCCACACTGGAGCGGGTCGGACCCAAAAAGGATATCGTTCGTCTCCGAGAAATCGCGGCCGAACAGAACGTCCGCAAGCTGGTCGTCGGCCTCCCACGCAACATGGACGGAAGCCTTGGGCCGCAGGCCCGCCTTGTCCTTGAATTCATCGAAACGCTAAAAAACAAACTCAATCTGGAAGTGATCCCGTGGGATGAGCGCCTCACCACCCAGGCGGCCGAGCGGGTTCTGATCGAAGCGGACATGAGTCG
>JACQHO010000220.1 GCA_016198945.1 Nitrospirota bacterium
ACGCAGGAAAACGTTGTTCCCAAATCGATACCGATGACCTTGCCCATTTTAAACCTCCTGGCTATAAGTGCGGATCAAAGCATAAATAGATTTCGTTGCGGGACGCATCAGTCGCTCTCCTTGTTCTCCTCGCTGTCCGGTTTTTCCGAAGCGTTCTCGACCTCGGAACGGCCGGGATTCCGGGCGACGGCCACCATGGACGGACGAAGCACGCGTTCATGATAGAGATACCCCTTTTGCAGCTCCTCCGCCACATGGTTTTCCGGATGGGCGCTCGTGTCAAGGTAGGTGACGGCCTGATGGCGGCTGGGATCAAAAGGCTCTCCCACGCCGGGGATGGTCGTCACCCCGAATTTTTTCAGCATGTCCATGCATTGACGATAGGTCAATTCGACCCCTTCGACCCACGGGGTTCGCTCCGGCGAATCCTTGGTATGGCTCAGCGCCCGTTCCAGATTATCCAGCACCGGGAGAAATTCCTTCAAAAGTTTTTCATTCGCGTACCGGACCTGTTCCAACTGATCCCGCGCCATTCGTTTTTTGTAGTTGTCCATTTCGGCAAAGGCGCGGAGCTGTTTATCCTGAGCGGTCTTGATCTCGCTGTTTTTCTGCTCCAGTTCGGCCTTCAACGACCGGACCTCCTGTTCAAGGGGCGTCGGCTCCGCGGCGTCCGGGGACGGCGCCGTTTCGGGCCGGGGAGCGGAGGTCGGTTCTTCCATCGGAGGCTCCATGCGATCAATCCTGATCCAAAAGACGACTTAGTAATTTAGCCGTGTGGTCCACCAGCGGGATCACCCGGTCGTATTCCATCCGCGTGGGTCCGATCACGCCCAGCGTTCCCACGATACGATCGCCGCTCCGATAGCTGGAGACGACCAGGCTGCAGTCTTCGATTCCGGGCATGCGGTTCTCGGAACCGATAAAGATCTGAACCCCTTCCGTGGTGATCGAATTGTTCAGGAGTTTGAGTATCGCGGCCTTTTCCTCGAAGGTTTTAAAAAGCGCCTTCATCTTCTCAAGGTTTTCGGCAAACTCCGGGAGGTTCAGAATATTGGAGGTTCCGATGACGTAAAGCTCTTCCTGGGGCGGCTCCTCCAGCGCCTTCCGGCCGAGCTCCATGGCCTTCTGAAGAAGACGGTCGTACTGGTCCTTCTCGGCCCGCATCTGCTGGAGAAGCCGGAGCCGGATTTCATCCAGGTTCAGGCCGCCGAATTTCTCGTTGAGAAAGGCGCTGATCCGCGACAGGTCCTTCTGGGTCAGTTCGGGATCAGCGTCAATGATCCGGTGCTGCACCAACCCGTCTTTGGAAACCTGGAGAACCAGGACATGGCCCTTCCGTAGAAGAATGAACTCGAGACGGTCCAGGCGCGTCTCGGAAATTTTGGGGGCCAAAACCACCCCGGCGTAATGCGATAGAAGCGAGAGCATGCGGGTTGTCTCCAAGAGAAGGGCATGGGGATCTTCGCGCTTCGTACTGAGGTAGTTTTCCTTCAGAAATTCCTCGTCAAACAGCGTCGGATGGTCTTCTTCCATCAGTTCATCCACATACAAGCGGTAGCCTTTGGGCGTGGGGATGCGCCCGGCCGATGTATGCGGTTGAGACAGATATCCCCGGTCTTCCAGTTCGGCCATGATATTCCGGATCGTGGCAGGACTGAGACCAAACGAAAAGCTTTTGGTGACGGTCTGCGACCCGATCGGCAGTGCCCGCTCAATATACGAAACGACCACGGCCCTTAATATATTTCGACTTCTCTCATTCAGATCCATGGGACGCCTTGATTTAGCACTCTGTTGTATAGAGTGCTAATAGCGTATCAAGTTTAAGTCGGCTTGTCAACAGAACTTCTTTTGGTCCGCGCCCTTGTTTTATTTCGTTCAAACAAAAGTTGAAGCCCTTCCAGGGTTAGGTAGGGCCGCACCTCGTTGATCGTCTTGGTTTCGGACAGGATCAATCGGACCTGGCCGCCGGTCGCGATCACCTTGGCGGTCGGCCCCAGCTCTTTTTTCATTCTCAGCACCATGGCATCCACCAGTCCCGCATAACCATAGAGCAGGCCGGACTGGATGCTGCTGACGGTGTCCTGTCCGATCACCGACTTGGGTTTGGCCAACTCGACCTTGGGAAGCTTCGAGGCCCGTTGAAAAAGGGCCTCGGACGAGATGGTGATCCCGGGCGTGATCGCCCCGCCCAGATATTCTCCCTTGCGGCTGACGGCGCAAAAGGTGGTGGCCGTTCCGAAGTCGACGATGATCACCGGCCCGCCGTACCGCCGGTAGGCCGCGACGGCATTCACAATCCGGTCGGCCCCGACATCCCGGGGCGGCTCATAGCGATTGGTCAGGCCGGTGTCCATCGCTCCATCCACGATCAAGGGATCGGAATGAAAATACCGCCGGCTCGTCTCAAGGAAGATCGGGGCCAGCGGGGGAACCACGCTGGACAGAATCACCCCGTCAATCCGATCGGGCCGCAGCCCGCTTGCGTGGAACAGATCCAGCGCGAGAATGCCGTACTCATCCGAGGTTTTGGACAGGCTGGTGGCGATCCGCCAGTTTCCTTTGAGGCGGCTCCCTTCGAACACGCCCAGGACGATGTTGGTGTTTCCGATATCAATCGCGAGCAGCATGGGAGGGCCTCACATGAATGACATCTCCGGACCGGAAGACCTTTTCGCGACCGTCCGTTCTTTGGACGATCAGGTCGCCGTCGGCCGTAAGACCGGTCGCCTTTCCGGTCCATTCTCCGCCCGGCGACCGGACACGCACGGTTTGCCCGAGCGTGTCGGACAAAGGGACATAGGCCTCAAGAATCTTATGAAGCGGTTCGGTGCGGAACGACTGATATTGAAGTTCGAGTTGCTCCAGAAGCCGCTGAAGAAGCTCGATGCGATCCAGTTCATGACCCAGCTCCTCCCGGAGGGAGGTGACCGAGTCGCGGAGGGATTCCGGAAGAAGCTCGCGGAATAGATTGACATTCAGGCCGATTCCCAATACCAGATGTTTTATCTCTCCGCCCTGTATCGCGCTTTCCAAAAGAAGGCCCGAGATCTTTTTGTGGTGAATCAAAACGTCATTCGGCCACTTCAGCCGGGCCGGAAGAGCCGCAGCCTGCTCGATCGCACGGGCCGCGCCCACGGCGGCCGAAAGCGTCCACAATCCGATCCGGTCCGGATCACGGTCGGGCCGGAGGATGATCGAGACGTAAAGGTTGACGTTCGGCGGCGAGATCCAGCGACGGCCCATCCGGCCTCGGCCCTGTGTCTGGCTGTCGGCCAAAATGACGGTTCCCTCGGCCGCGCCCTGTTCAGCCAGCGCGAGCGCAACGGCGTTGGTGGATTCGATCCGGTCGTAGAGATGCAATGTCCGCCCGAATCGTTCCGTCTTCAAGCCGGATCGGATCGCGTCCGGTGTGAGCGGTTGAGGCCTGGAAGCGCGTGATGACGTCGAAGGAATCATCGGGCGCCCTTGAAAGGGATGATGTCCATGCTCATATCGACCGCGGGGGCCGAATGGGTCAAAGCCCCGATCGAAATGAAATCAACGCCCGTTTCGGCAATCTCGCGCAGATTGTTCAAGTGAACCCCGCCGGAGGCCTCGGTCAGGGCCCGACCGTTGATCAACCGGACGGCCTCTTTGAGTTGAGGGAGCGACATGTTGTCGAGCAGAATGACATCGGCTTTGGCTGCGAGCGCTTCCTCCACCTCGCTTCTGTTGGTCGTTTCCGCTTCGACTTTAAATCCACGAGGCGCGTTCTTCTTCGCCCGCTCGACGACGGCCTTCAGGCTACCGGCCAATGCAAGATGGTTGTCTTTGATCAGTATGCCATCGGATAAATTCATCCGGTGATTCCGGCCGCCGCCCATCCGGACGGCATATTTTTCGAGTGCGCGAAGTCCGGGCGTGGTTTTTCGCGTGTCCAAAATCACGGCCATTGTACCCTTGACCGTCTCGACGAATCGGGCCGTCAGCGTGGCGATGCCGGAAAGGTGCTGGAGAAAATTCAAGGCGACACGCTCGCCTTTTAAGAGAGAGCGGCCGTCGCCTTCCAAGCGCGCGATGATCATTCCAGGCTTGAGCCGGTCGCCATCCTGTGCGAGCGGTTTGAATTTGAGCTTCGGATCGACCTGTTTAAAAACGACCGTCGCCATGGGAAGACCGGCCAGGATCGCTTCCTGTTTTGTTTGAATCGTGGCCTCGGCCCGGATGAATTTTGGAAACAGCAGGCGGGTGGTGAGATCCCCAGAGCCGAGATCTTCTTCCAGTGCATGCTTGACGATTTTACGGATATCTGAAGCAACTAAGCTCATGCGGGACGCTCTTTTTGCATTTCCTTGATTCGTCGAAGCCGTTCGGAAAGCGCAAGGTACTGGCGGCTTAATTCTTCTCGGTTTTCTTCGGTTTTCATTTTCACCAAAGCTGGGGCCTTTTCCATAAATTCTCGGTTTTTTGTCTTGGCTTCAACCTGATCAAGAGTCGCTTTCACTGCGGCCATATTTTTCTCCAACCGCGTCTGTTCCCTGTGCAAGTCGACGCCCTCCATCACAACAAATCCATTTCCGGCTGATGTTACAAATGTAACAGCGTTGGAGGGAATAGCCAAATTGATCCGGGCGTCAAATTCAGAAAGCCTGGCCAGTCGCTTGATATCGTTTTCGGCATACCGCATGAGTGAGTCAGCGAAATCCGGTTCGTGGGTTTTCATCCCTGCCTTGAGTTGCAAGGTTGGAGGAATGCTTAACTCGTTTCGGATAGTACGAATTTCGGTGATGATGGCGATCATGTCATTCATCAGGCCCTCCCTTTTGTCCCAGGTCGGCGTTTCGCCTGCGGTCGGGTAAGGCGCCAAAACGATGCTCTTGTCAGGTTGCTGGTGAAGGATCTGCCAGAGCTCCTCCGTGATGAACGGCATGAATGGGTGGAGAAGACGCAGAACCGTCTCAAAAACCTGGAGGGCAATGGTTCGGGTCTGATCCGCTGCTTCGACGTCCGTCCCATACAGAACTGGTTTAATTAGTTCAAGGTACCAGTCGCAGAACTCATGCCAGAGGAACTGATAAAGTTCTCGCGAGGCTTCGTCAAAACGGTACTCTTCAAGATTCCGATTTACAGATCCAATGACTTGCTGGAGCCGGAACCAAATCCAGTAATCGGCGTGAGGGAGCGCATCCGGATTGGGAAGAGGGCGCTCTAAATATGTCTTGGCCCCGTTCGGACAGTTCATGAGGAGAAACCGCGCGGCATTCCAGATCTTGTTCGCGAAATTCCGGTTTCCTTCGATCCGCTCCTCGGACAGCTTGATGTCTCGGCCCGGGGAGGCCATCGAGGCCAGGGTAAAGCGCAGGGCATCCGTCCCGTATTTTTCCATCACGGAGAGCGGATCGATCACGTTTCCCTTCGACTTGCTCATCTTCTGGCCCTCGGCATCGCGGACCAGGGCATGGATGTAGACGTCGCGGAACGGAATTTCCTTCATGAAATGCAGCCCCATCATAATCATCCGGGCGACCCAGAAAAAGAGGATGTCGAAACTGGTGACCAGAGCCGACGTGGGATAAAAACGTTCGAGCTCTTTTGTCTTTTGCGGCCAGCCCAATGTCGAGAAGGGCCAGAGGGCCGAGGAAAACCAGGTGTCCAGAACGTCCGGGTCCTGAACCAGATCGGCCGATCCGCAATGCGGGCAGCGGTCCGGCGGTTTGAGCGCGACGATCGGGGCTTTGCATTCCGGCCGGCATTGCCCGACGTCGTTCCCGCGGCAGTACCATGCCGGGATCTGATGCCCCCACCAGATCTGGCGCGAGATGCACCAATCCTGGATCTGGTCCATCCAGCCGAAATAGTTGTTCTTCCAGCCTTCGGGGATCATGCGGATGCGGCCGCTACGGACGGCCTCGATCGCCGGGGCCGCGAGGGAATTTTTCAAATCGTTCACCTTGACGAACCATTGAGGCGACAGGGTAGGTTCGACGACCGTCTTGCAGCGATAACATTTGCCGATGGCGTGGCGATGATCTTCGACCTGAATCAAAAACCCTTCGGCTTCAAGACGGCGGACCACGATTTCGCGGGCCGGCGGAACCTTGAGTCCGGCGATCTCGTCCCTCAGGCTTTTTTCAACCTCGGCCTCCTCCAGCGAGGCCGGATTCATTTCCCCTCGGCCGGTCAGCAACGAGATTCGGGGCAGCGCGTGACGTTGCGCCGCCTTTTCATCGTTGAAATCGTGTCCCGGCGTGATTTTCACGGCCCCGGTCCCGAACTCCCGATCGACCAGTATCGGATCGCCCACGATGGGGAGGGTGCGGCTCGTCAACGGAAGCAGGACTTTTTTCCCGATCCGTCGGTTGTATCGCGGATCTTCCGGATGAACCGCGACGGCGGTGTCGCCCAGCATGGTTTCGGGCCGGGTGGTGGCGATGGTCAGAAATTGACCGGGGTCGTCGGCAAGAGGATACTTGATATGATACATCCTGCCCTTCGTTTCTTCATGTTCGACTTCAATATCGGACAGGGCCGTCCCGCAGCGCGGGCACCAATTGATCAATCGTTCCCCGCGGTAGATCAGGCCCTCCTGATGCAGGCGGACAAAAACCTCTCGGACGGCGGCCGAGAGCCCTTCGTCCAGCGTGAAGCGTTCTCGCGACCAGTCGCAGGAGGCGCCGAGCCGTTTCAGCTGCGCGACAATGGTTCGGCCGGACTCCTCCCGCCACCGCCAGACGCGCTGAATGAATTTCTCTCGGCCCAGCGCGTCGCGACGGGTCCCCTCCGCCAACAACTGCCGCTCGACGACGTTTTGGGTGGCGATCCCGGCGTGGTCGGTTCCTGGCAGCCAGAGGGTGCTGAATCCCCGCATCCGGTGCCAGCGAACCAGAATATCCTGAAGGGTGTTGTTTAACGCGTGGCCCAAATGAAGCGAGCCGGTGATATTCGGCGGCGGGATCACGATCGAGAAACGGTTGTCGGTGGAGGCATTTAGATCCGCCTCAAAGAAGCCCCGGTCGAGCCAGTGCCGATGCCAGCGCTCCTCGACCTCTCGGGGGCTGTAGGGTTTGTCGAACCGGGCGGGGTCTGATCGTGGGGCGTCTTGAACCATAAGAATCAAATACTAACACGAAGGAGCGAAACAGGGCAAGCGGGGCATGAGCGAGAATCGCTTGACAATTTTGAGACGCAACGGTTAAATAGGCCGGTAAAAACCGATTAACCCGATAGGAGAACCGTCCATGCCCCGAGGTCGCGAAGTGGAACGTGAGCTGAGAAGAAAGTATCGCAAGAAGGAACGGAAGCGTAAGGAACAGCGGAAGGCCCAGATGAAGGCCGGTCAGGCTAAGGCGAAAAAATAACGAGTCAGGACGGTTTTTCGGTCTTGAGTTTTTCGAGCTCTTCTTTGATCAGGATCTCGGCCAGGGAGGGCACGACCTCCCAGGCGACCTTCTCAATGATCTCTTTCGCGATTTTGGAAACGACGGCCTCCACCATTTCCTGAGAAACGGCCGCGCTTGGGCCGGATGGGGCCTGAGCCGATGGAGCGGGAGAGGGCGGAATCTCGACGGTTTCCGGGCCGGCATAGAGATGCGGAAATGCCTCTTCCAGCATTGCCGGAGTGATCGGCGCGGAAGGCGCTTCCGTGGGAGGAGTTGAAGACGCTTCGGCAACCGGAGGCGGCGGTGGGGGTTGAGCGGCAGCGGGTGGCGGCGGGATGCGCAACCCGATGACCGTCTGTTCCGATTCGTCCGGTCCCGGCATCGGGTCGGCCACCGGCGGCGCGGGCGTTTCTTTCGGGGGTTCGGGCCGGACGGGCGGCGGGACGACAAAATCGGCCCGGCTCTGAACCATCGTCATCTCGTTGTCCTGTTCCGTGCGGCGATCTTCGGATTTTTGAGTCGCTTCCTCGGAAGGTTTCTCTCCCGGCAAGGACCATCCCAGCAGCTCTTCGATCTTCATGATCTCGGCCTGCTCTTTTGCGGTCGGTTGAAGCGGCGGCGCGGCCGGGGTCTCGACGGCCGCAGACACGGGCGGCCGGGGGGCCTTGTCGATCACCGTGGCCGTTCCCTGGGAAAGATCCTTGAGTTTTTCGATCAACTCCCTCGGCTCCAGGGGCTTCTTGACGAAGTCGACGACGCCGAGAGAGAGCAGTTTGTTCGGGTCGTAGCTGTCCGTGGCGCTGACCAGTACAAGAATCGGCCGTTCTTTTGCGGACTGTTTTTGTTTGACCTTTTCGCAAAAGCGGATGAAGCTGATGCCTTCGAGGTGATAATCCGCGAGGATCAGGTCGGGGTCGATTTGGGTGAGGAGGTCCAGCGCGGAGAGGCCGTCGTTCAGGTAGGTGACCTCGAAGGTCTCGCGGGAGAGGTTGTATTCCACCAACTTCTGTATGGCAAGATTGCTATCTACGACCAGAAGTTTTTTGGCCATGCGTAGATGCCTTTCGGGTGAAGTGATGGATGAACCGAGGTCACGACCCGCCGCCCGGACTCATCCGAAGTTTTTTGAACGTAACATAATTATCAAAGACTGTCAAGGTGTTACGAGAGCGTGGAGTAGCTCACAACACGGTTACGACCCGACTTCTTGGCCGCCTCCAGCGCCGTTTCGGCTTTTTTGATCAGCTCTTTGGGATCCTTCGCATCGTCCGGATAAACCGCAAGCCCTCCGCTGATCGTGACGCGCTTCAAAGAGAAGGGATGGGCCTCGACAGATTTTCGGGTTCGTTCCGCCACGAACAGCCCCTTTTCCGGATCGGTCTCCGGCAGGACGACGGCCATCTCTTCACCGCCATAGCGGCAAGGGATGTCCACCGTGCGAAGGCCGTCCTTGATGATGTTTCCCACGATCCGAAGAACCTGGTCCCCCTCCAGCCTTCCGAACAGCCGGTTGTAGGACTCAAACTGATCCAGATCGAAAATCACGACGGTCAGCGGCCGGTTGTACCGTTGAGCCTTCTGGAATTCGCGATCGAGATATTTATAAAAGGAGGTGACGTTGTACAGCTTGGTGAGACTGTCCAGGTCGGCCTGTTGCTGGATTTCATCCAGGAGAAGAAGATTCTCCAACGCGACCACGCCCAGATTGCAGATCAGGTTCATCAACCGTCGGCCGTTTTCCGGAAGGACGGTCATCCCGCCGACGTTGATCACGCCGTAAAATCGGTCCCAATGGACGAGGGGGGCGCAGACATCGGTCTGGATCGTTCGGAATCGGTCGTGTTGAAAGGAGGATTTTACCAGATTGCTTTCCTTTTCAAAATCGCCGGCCGTCATGATGACCCGCTTTCTGGCCGTCCAGCCGATCCGACCCTCTCCCGGCTTGATCCGCTGCAGGCCGTCCGCCTTCTCGGAGGAGAGACCCACCTGGGCTTTTAAAACGAGCTCGTCCTTCTCGAGCGCGAAGAGGGAGACCTCTTTGGCATCCAGAAGCTTCTGCGTGAGGAGCACGATCGTCTCTTCCAGCTCCCGTGTCGTGTGGACGGTGGATAACTGCTTCGCAAGGTCGGGGAGAAGCAGAAGGATGCTGGAGAGATTGGCCGTTTCTTGTTTGACATGGAGAAAGGATTGCCGTTGCTGTGTCAGGGCGCGTTCTTTGAGGTCCAGCTCCGACCGGAGATGGCGCAGATCGTTTTCCATGCGCCGGGTCGTGCCCGACAGGCGAAACAGGAGGGCGAGACCGAACAGGGCCAGAAGTCCCACGACGATTCCGATGAGGATTGTGACGAGCAGCATAAACTCAATCCTGCCGATGCCCGTTATTCTATGACAAGGCCGGCGTAACCCACCACCTCGGCGTAATCACCGCTGGTCTCGCCGGATGTCATGTACTTGACGAGGCGGGCCTGTTTGGCCCCGAGGCGGAGGGCGGCGAAGAGCGCCGCGACCGTTGGAGCGAAACCGCACATCGAGATCTGGTTCTTCCGGATCACCCGGTGGAGTCCGACCGGGTCCAAGGACAAGATTTCGTCGATCGCCCAGCGGTCCTTTTTCCGTGCCACGTCATCCGGCTCATAGTGGCTCATGTCCGTGCTGGCGACCAGCAGAACCGGACGGCCGGTTCCCAGAATGGCGTCCGCCATCGCCTCGCCCAGAAGCTGGCAGACGCGCAGGTCGATGCTCATCATGATCACCGGCACGATCGTTACGTCCGGGCGGAAATACTGAAGAAAGGGAAGCTGAACTTCGAGACAATGTTCGAGCTGGTGCGCTTCGATGTCGGATTCGGCGGGAGGGCAGCGTTCCAGCACCGCATCGGCCAGCATGCGATCAATCGCGACGGTGCCGTTCGGCATGGTCCAGCCGCCTTCCCCGTAGACCGAGACGGACGGGCCGAGACCGGTATGATTTGGACCGATGAGCATGACGGTGTCCGGAATCCGGGTGCGGGAGTAAACGGCCCCCGCAACGGGGCCGGAGTAGATCAGGCCGGCATGAGGGCAGACGAGGAGCCGGGCGGGTTGCGGCTGCAGGTCCTTTTCAATATACCGCTCCACCTGGTTTCGAAGGGGGCCGGGGGCCGCGGCATAGAACCGGCCGGCAACGGCGGGGCTGCGGAGCATGGGAACCTCATCGGGGTTGAAGCGCCTTCGATTTAAAGATACAAGATAAAAAGGCTAAAAAGCAAGCGATTGGATTCGATCTCCGACCGTCGCGCCGGCCGCCCGTCAGCAATAGTGAACATTCGCGCAGGTCAAAACCTGTCGGTCCCGGCTGCCGCTCCGGTAGATCGTGACGCCTTTGCAGCCGGATCGGTAGGCCAGAAGGAAGGCCCGGCGGACCTGGTCCGGCGTGGACGTTTCGGGAAAATTCACGGTCTTGGAGACGGCGTTGTCGGTGAATTTCTGGAAGGCGGCCTGCATTCGGACATGGTATTCGGGGGCAATGTCGTGCGCCGTGACAAAAAGCCGTCGGAGGTCTTTTGGGATTTTCATGTCCCGTTGGATGGATCCCCGGCGGGCGATCCGGGCCAGGAGATCCTTGTTATAAATGCCGGCCGCGCGTGCGGCCTGGATGAAAAGGGGATGGACCTCCGCCAGCTTCAAATCCTCCATCGCCGTGCGCGTCGTGGCGATTCCGTAAAGAGGTTCGATCCCGCTGGAGCATCCGGCGATGATCGCCAGCGTTCCCGTCGGCGCGATCGTGGTTGTGGTCGCGTTGCGCAACCGCGGGCCGCGGGGGGCATGGATGCTTTGCGGGAAGTTTGGGAATACGCCGCGTTCTCCGGCCAGGAGGACCGACGCCCGGCGGGTTTCCTCCCGGATAAAGGCCATGAGCCGTTCCGCGAAGGCGATGGCCGGGTCGGAATCATACGGGATGCCGAGAAGAATCAAGAGGTCCGCAAATCCCATCACGCCCAGCCCGATCTTGCGATTGCCCCGGGTGATGGCCTCGATCTCGGGCAGGGGATAACGGTTCTGATCAATCACATTATCCAGAAGACGGACCGCCAGCCGGATCGTCCGGCCGAGTTTTTCCTCATCCAGCATCGGACCCGAAGGCCCGGGCCGCACCATTTTGGCCAAATTGATCGAGCCGAGGTTGCAGGACTCGAACGGCAGAAGCGGTTGTTCGCCGCAGGGATTCGTGGTTTCGATCATGCCCAGCGAAGGGGTCGTATTGTCACGATTGATCCGATCTAAAAACAGGATTCCGGGTTCGCCGGTCGCCCAAGCGGCCCGGACGATCCGGTCAAAGACGGACGCGGCTGAAAGACGCCGGACCCGCCGCCGGCTGTTGGGATGAATCAGATCGTACGGCTCTCGTCTCAGAACCGCCTCCATGAAGCGGTCGGTGACGCCGACCGAGAGATTGAAATTGGTCAGCTCGTGCGGGGCCTGCTTCACCGCGATGAATTCGAGGATGTCGGGATGGTCGACCCGAAGGACGCCCATGTTGGCGCCGCGCCGGGTGCCGCCCTGCTTGATCACTTCGGTGGCCGTGTTGAAAACCTTCATGAACGAGACCGGCCCGCTGGCGATCCCGTTTGTGGATAGAACCGGATCGTCTTTTGGGCGCAGCCGGCTGAACGAGAACCCGGTTCCGCCGCCGCTTTGGTGAATGAGGGCGGTCTGCTTTACGGCATCGAAGATGGATCGAAGGGAGTCCTCGACCGGAAGGACGAAACAGGCCGAGAGCTGCTGCAGTTCCCGCCCGGCGTTCATCAGCGTCGGGGAGTTCGGCAAAAATTCAAGACCGGCCATCAACGCGTAAAAATCGTCGGATGTTTTTTGAACGTCGGCCCGGGGATCGTAGCGCTTCTCGGCCTCGGCAAGGTTATCGGCCACGCGCCGGAACATCCGGGCCGGGGTTTCGCAAACACGGCCGGAGGCGTCTTTTCGAAGATATCGCCGCCTGAGCACGGCGAGGGCGTTCGGCGTGATTGAGGCTGAGCCGGACCGTTTCATGACGTTCAACCGAATCGTGTTAGGAAAGGACGACTACGGGTTGGAGAAGGTGCGGATGTAAGCGAGAACGTGCCAGCGGTCCTGCTCGGCGAGGACCTTATTATAGGCCGGCATGCCGGTGCCTTTTCCCCCGTTTGAGATCTTGTTGAAAAGCTCCTGATCGGTCTTGGCCGCCATGGTCTTGCCGTCCGTAAAATTGGGGAGGCTGGAGCGATTACCGAGGCCGACGCCGTTCTGGCCGTGGCAGGCGGCGCAGTTTTTAGCATAGATCATTTTCCCCAGCTTGGCATCCCCGCGGGATTCCGCGCGGCCGGCCTGGACCAGGAACAGGGATAGAAGCGCCGATCCGATCAGGAGGCCGATGGGCGGGCCGAGGGGATTCCGTGCTTTGGGATGAAGGAATTTCCCTGGGGGATGCGGGCGCACAAAGGAATTATATTCTTGCGGCCCCTGCCTGTCAAGGCCGAAAGCCGCCGGATTTACGGGGACCGGCGTTGACAGCCCGGGGCGGTTTTGATAGAGTGCCGGACTGATGAGACTCAAGAAAGAACGCATCGCCGGACTCGCCCAGATTCTCGTTGATCAATTGACCGAACAACAGGTCATCCGTCCGGAAGGGCCGAAAGCCGGGCTGGTCTCGTCTCTGGAGCAGATCATCACGGACGAACTGATGATTGAAGACCGTCTCGATGCCGAGGTCCGGCAGATCCTTGATACCTACAAGGCCCAGATCGAAAAAGGCCAGGTGGATGAGCGAACGATGTTCCTGATGATCAAGAAGCAGCTGGCGAAGGAACGCGGGATGATTTTATAGCACCATTGGAGAGCAGCATGTTGCTCAGCGAGGACAAGATCAGCCATCTCTCCCACCTGATCCTGCAGGGCCTGGCCAAAGGACGCAAGGCCGCCTTTCTTGTGGAAGAAGAAAAGGTGCTCCGCGAGATCAAGCGGGTCATCGTTCACGAACTTCAACTGGAAGAAGAGATCGATCAGTCGGTCCGGGCCAAGCTGGCCTCCTATTCGCGGCCCCTCTCGGAAGGCAGCCCGGAATGGGACGTCCTCTATCACAAATTCTTCGCGGAAGAGCGCAAGAAACGGAAGCGGTGAGGGGTCACCCGCGCGCGAGGACGGAGGGGAGCCGACAGAAATTACGCATCGAATCCCCGGAATTCCTACCGTTTCGCAAATTGGCGGGCGTCGATCACGGCGCCGCTCTTCTTGCCTTCGACGCTGTCCAGATAGGCCCTGGCCACGATCGCGGCCGGCAGACCGGGCGAGCTGTCCATGCCCATCGCCTCCATCGTTTCCTTCACCCACGGCGGAGAAACGACATTCACGCGTACGCCCTTCGGCATCTCCAAAGCCGCCGCGCGCACGAATCCCTCGATCCCCGCATTCACCAGACTGATCGCGGCGCTTCCCACCATCGGCTCCGAAGCGAGGATGCCGCTCGTCAAGGTAAACGAGCCCCGCTCGGCGATCAAGGGAAGACCCAGCCGCACAAGGTTTACCTGGCCCATCAGCTTGTTCGACAGACCCAGATGGAAATCCGGGTCCGTCAAGTCCTTCAGCGCGCCGAACTTCGCCAGGCCGGCCGCGCAGACGACCGCATCAAAAGAGCCGACGGCGCGGTACAGCTTCTTGATCGATTCCTGCGAGGAAAGATCCACCTGATAATCCCCCCGCCGATTTCCGGCCTTAATCACCTCGTGACGACCGGATAGCGCATCGACCACCGCCCGCCCGATCGTGCCCGTTGCACCGATCACGATAATCTTCATAAGCACCTCCCAATCGTTCCATGGTCCAGCCCTTGTCGCCCCGCCGCCGCGCGCGAGGCCGGAGGGGAGCCGCATCCTTTACGATTGCTCGAAAGTCAAAAATCAAGATCCGACCCCCGGCATACCCCCCGGCATATTTTCTATTTTCAGAGCCGCGCCAGGAATTGCCGGATCCGTTTGGCGTTGGCGCCCACGTCGCTTTTGCCCACCCGGGAGAGCGACCGGATGTCGACGCGCGCGCTCTGCTCCTCCGGTGTGATCCGAATCACGATATCGTCTTTGAAGCCGAACCACCGGGTGGTGTCCACCGCCTCGATCCGCAACGCCGCGCGGTCGGCCGCCACAATCCGCCACCCCAGCTCCTCCACCACCTTCAGGGCCCGGTCAAACGCCTCGTCCGGCGACATGAGGAGCGACGCAGGCACGATGTCGGGATAGGCGGCCTGTTGCAGCTTCGCCACCTCGCGGCCACCATAGTTGACCGGGTTGGGCGCGTCTCGCCGCAGGGGCAGGATGGCGACGAATTGGGGCGGGTTCCCGGTGTCCGTGGTGATGTCATGAATGGCCGGCACGCTTCGGGCCGTTTGCAGCCAGCTCCAGGGGACCCACGCCGCCGCAAGCCCCAGTGCCAGCCCGCATGTGGCCACCACGCCCCCGGAGCCGCTCCACACCGTCACCGCACGAATCAACGCCGCCAGCGAGATCAACGCGGCAAAGAGCGCCAGATAGGCGCCGCCTTTCAGGATCGCAAAGCCCGTCCTGAAATGGTACCACTCCAGGCGGCTGCCCACCCCTGCCAGCATCATCCCCACGATGGCCAGCGCAGCCAACCCGAGCCCCCACGCACCCAATCGGGGCGCCATGTTAATCACCCGCTGCAGACGGCTCATCGACTCACCTCCTGTGCGATTCTGCTCGGTCGGGAAGCCCGGCCCCGACCCCTTTGAGCCCGCTTGCGAAGCCCAGGATGACGACTTCCTTCGAGCTGTTGGATCAGTTCTACCAGCCCTTCCGGAGACAACGATTTCAGATCAACGTCCAGCCCGTCTTTTTCATCATCCTGTTCTACCGCCATCAACTCTCCATCATAATCCTATATGAGACCGCGCGCGCGAGGCCGGAGGGGAGACGAAATTTCTCTAGGTCCGACACTACCGGCTTTAATCTTCTTCCTCTTCCTCCGATTTGCTTAAATTCAAACCCGTAAACGTCAAACGCAGATCCTTGAGCAATTCCTTTACGGTTTCAACCTCCCTTTGATCAACCATAAGGCGGGCCGGCTCGACCAGTGGCCGGATAACCATAAAGTTCTCTCCATGAAAATAATACACGATGCCCTCACCATCGAGGATTGATTTAATGAGCGCGACGTCTAAAGGGTTATAAGTTGATAAAACTTGTTCGAATTTGATGTATTCAGGTTCCGGAGGATGACCGGGGACCAGATCGATACCGCAGTCAACGCACCTCGTATGTCCTTCATCACCGTAGTCATCCTTACACCGAGGGCAAAACATCTTTCGAGGACCTCATTTACAGATAACTCTTACCTTCCAATCCCTTCTTCAGGTCCGACCCGGCCCGATAATAATATAGCATTGCCTGGACTACCCATTCCATGGTAATCTTATCATAGTCCGAGGAGCCTTCGTGATCCTTTCTTTCGGCGATAAAGCCACGGAAGACCTTTTCAACGGCGTGGGCTCCAAAAACACACGGGTCTTTCAGGCCATTCTCAAAGTGGTTCGCCGAAAGCTCGACATGGTCAATACAGCGTCACGACTCGATGATCTCCTGTCTCCGCCGAATAACCGGCTGGAGTCGCTCAAAGGAGATCTAAAAGGATTTTACAGCATTCGGATCAACGATCAATATCGCATCATCTTCAAGTGGCAGAATGGAAATGCCCATGAAGTCCGGATTAAAGATTATCACTAAGGGAGGCCATCATGTTGCCCACGCATCGTCC
>JACQHO010000208.1 GCA_016198945.1 Nitrospirota bacterium
AATGCGGACGGGACCGGCTCATTGAATCTTTCAAAAAACCCGGCCATGGATGATATCCCACTCTTGTCCCCGGACGGGAAAAAAGTGGCTTTTGTCTCCAATCGGACCGGATTCGACGAGATTTATGTGATGGATGCCGATGGACGACACCAGCTGCAATTGACGTTTACCAGAACGAGAGAAGATTATCCCCGGTGGCAGCCTTAGGGTTATTGATAAAGGAGTCAAAGCGATGAAGGCCATTTTCACAGTTATTCTGAGCGGTGTTATTATCGGATCCATGATCCTGTTATCGTCAGATCCGGCTTCAGCCGGGCAGAAAAAGATCGTATACGAAATGAAACAAAGCGGCCATTGGGAAATCTATGCGATGAATACGGACGGGACCGCTGTGAAACGTCTGACCGAGACCCAAGCCGACAACCGGGCCCCCCACTGGTCACCCGATGGAACTAAAATCATTTTTGTTTCGGAGCGTGACGGGAACAAGGAAATCTATATCATGGATGCGGATGGTTCGCGCCAAAGCAACCTGACGCTCCACGGCGGGCAAGACTACAACCCGATGTGGTCTCCGGATGGAAAGCGCGTGGCATTTGTCTCGGATCGGGACGGTAATCAAGAGATCTACTCTGTGTCGGTGGACGGCAGCCAACCGGTCCGACTGACCCGGAATGAGGCGCGGGATTACAGCCCCCACTGGTCACCGGACGGAACCAAGATCGCCTTTGTGTCACGACGGGACGACAATTATGAGATATACACGATGGATGCCGATGGAAGTCATGCGGTCAATCTTACGCAGAGTCATGCTGAAGACGGCCGTGGTTTCCATTCCTGGTCGCCGGACGGCGCCCTGATTGCCTGGGGAACGGATCGGGACATGAACCGGGATGGGAACTGGGAAATTTATATGATGAATGCGGACGGGTCGCAGCCGCGCAATGTTACCCGGACCAAATCGGATGAACAGATGGGTATGCTGATCTGGTCTCCCGACGGAAGGCGGATTGTCTATGCAACGACGCGGGACGGCAACAACGAAATCTACGTGATGAACCGGGACGGTTCCGACGCGAAAAACCTTTCCCGAAACCCGGCCGTGGATTCCCAGCCGGTCTGGTCGCCGGACGGCAGAAGGATCGCCTTTATTTCCACCCGCGATGGCGCGGAGGAGATTTATGTCATGGACCTAAACGGGGACTCGCCGCAGCGGTTGACCTTTAATGGAGGCGAGATTAGCGCTCCGCGATGGCAACCGTGAGCACCATCGTGGAACATTGCAGATTGGGCGATTGTCGTAAAGGGAAATGAGATAGGAGGGAAGTAAAAATGACGGAGTTGCAATATTTGAAATCAAGAGCGTGGTTGGGCATCGGCTCTGCGCTCATGGCGTATTCCTCATATCTCATGCTTCTTCTGCTCGTTGCGGGCTGTGCCTGGAACAATGTGAACGTCAAGCCGATCCATGCATTGCCGGCCAATGCGATCCATCCGGTCTGGTCGCCGGATGGGAAGTCCATCGCGTTTGAAAGCGATATGGCCGGGAACTGGGATCTTTGGACAATAAGCTTGGATGGGGCCGGACTCAAACAAGTGACGCATGATCCAAGCAATGAGCGATTTGCGTCATGGAGCCCGGACGGCACCCGGATCGCCTATGCATCGGATCGAAGCGGAAACTGGGATGTGTGGAGCATGGGGTTGGATGGGTCCGATAACCGCCAGCTAACACAATTTAGCGGCTTGGATATCGCGCCGATCTGGAGTCCGGACGCAAAACGGATCGCCTTTGTTTCTTCTCGCTCGATGGACGTGCTCGTCTGGGTTATGGACGCGGATGGGGGAAATATCCAGGGGATGCCGAACATCCGTTGCGGTGACTGGGTATCCGCCTGGAGTCCGGATGGGAAATCGGTTGCGGCCGTTTCCTCCATGCGCGGGAAAAGCGACATCTGGTTGATTGATACCCATGAGCGATCGATCAAACAGCTGACTCAAAAAACGGATACACGCAGAGATTTTCTCCCGGCCTGGAGTCCCGATGGGAAACATATCGCCTTTGTTTCGGAGCGAAACGGGCGCCGGGATATCTGGCTGATGGATCATGACGGGAAGAACGAGCGGCGCATTGCCAAGGGCGCGCTGGGCGCGCATGAACTTAAATATAATGTGGACAAGCAGGTTTTCGACGGGTTGAGCTTCCTTTATCTTTCTTGGAGCCCGGATGGCCGAGACATTGCGTTTACCCGTGTCAATGAAGAAGGGCGTGGAGAGATCGCGGTCTTGCAGGTGGCACAGCTGATGCAATGAAGAGAAACTATTCGAAGCCTGCCGGAGCGATCGGCGTCGGCCGGTTTGATCGGTTCTTTGTCAGTATCATATGTTGTGTGGTGGTCATTTCGGGGTGTGCCGTCTGGCGTGAAGCGATGCGGCCTTCTCCGTGGCCTCAGCAGGATCTGGATCGCGTCTTTTTTCTGAACCCCGCGCAGGGCTGGATCGTCGGTAAGGAAGGACTGATCCTGTATACCAAAGACGGGGGTGAGAATTGGACAGCCCAGGCCAGCGGTAGCCGGAATGGATTAGGCGGCGTCCAGTTTTTGGATGAGCTGCGGGGATGGGTGATCGGGGACAATGGGACGATCCTTCAGACCCAGGACGGCGGAAAACGGTGGGAACCCCAACATGCAGGGACGACGTCCCACCTGTTCAGTCTCCATTTTGCTGATGACAAACGGGGCTGGATCGTCGGGCGCGATGGAACGATACTCCATACCGATGATGGCGGAAAACATTGGCGCCCCCAAGCCAGCGGCACACAGAAATATCTGTATAGCGTTGACTTTGTGGATGCAAACAAAGGGTGGGTTGTGGGTCGGGACGGATTGATTCTCCGCACCCAAGACGGAGGAGAGACGTGGGAAAGTGAAACGCTGCCGCAGGGCTATTGGCTGTATGAAGTTTTTTTCCTGAATGAGCGGCAGGGATGGGCCGTCGGCAAAGACAGCGTCATTCTCTCTACAGAGGATGGAGGCAAGGAATGGAAACATCAGGAGAGCGGAACGAACCGATCCCTCTACAGCATCTTCTTTGCGGATGAGCATCACGGATGGGCGGTCGGTGTAGCCGGAACGGTACTCCGCACCACCGATGGCGGGAAACAGTGGATGACGCAGACCGGAGGATCGGCCAACTGGCTCGGCGTGTTTTTTACCGATCTCAGAAACGGATGGATCGTCGGCCGTGGGGGCACAATACGGCATACCACGAACGGCGGGGAAACCTGGATAGCACAGAGCCGGGAGGTTAGAGCTTGGTTGTGCGGCGTACATTTTACGGATTCCCAAAACGGATGGGCGGTTGGTGATAGCGGCGTGATCCTTCATACAACGGACGGCGGTAAGCGGTGGACGGCCCAGCCGATTGACACGATGCGGTGGTTATGCGGCGTGCAATTCGTCGATTCTCGGATGGGATGGGTCGTGGGAGGATTTGGCGCAATCTGGCACACAACCGACGGAGGGCGACGTTGGTTGTCCCAGCAAAGCGGGACTCAGGAAAACTGGATTTATGATGTTCAATTTGTGAATTCGCAAAACGGTCCTTCGATCTTGGGTTGGGCCGTGGGCCGAAACGGGCTGATCCTTCACACGAGGGACGGCGGCAATGCCTGGGAAAAGCAGGAGAGCGGAACAACGGACTGGTTGGATGGCGTTTTTGTTCAAGATTCTCTTCATGCCTGGGCGGTCGGCCGAGGAGGCGTGATCCTATCCACTGTGGATGGCGGTAAGATTTGGCAGACGCAGCGAGCGCCGGACGGGAAGTGGCTTGGCGATCTTCACTTCATTGATCGACAGACCGGCTGGGCGGTGGGAAGCGACGGTATTTTTTTGCACACAACGGACGGTGGAAGAGTCTGGAAACGGGAGAGTTTGAGAACGACCGAAAAACTGGGCGATATCTTTTTCTCGGATGCCCGGCATGGCTGGATCGTGGGAGATCGGGGCATTATCCTGGCCACCGAGGATGGCGGGAAGAAATGGCGGCCCCAAAAATCGAACACGACGAACGATTTTTACGGTGTTTATTTTTCGGATCATCAACACGGCGCTGCCGTGGGAACAGGCGGAGTGATTCGTTATACGCTGGACGGCGGTGCTCACTGGCTGACGCCAACCGCCGCCGGTTTGTAGAGATCGGGCCATTGGAATGGTGATAGGGATCAATCATAAAAGTACAAGAATCGGCGTCGGGCTCATGGTGCTCGGCCTCTTGGCGGGCTGCAGCAGTTGGGTCTGGAATAACGGAGCGGCGTTTCGTCATACAATGAATCCTTCTGCGGACACAGGGCGTTGGGAGCTTTATTGGACATCGGTTGAGAAGGCGCAGCCCTTTCGTCTGACGGCTCCTTCCATAGACGGACGGAGTTTGGCCTGGTCTTCGGACGGGGCCAAGCTGGCGTTTATCTCCAATCGGGACGGCAACGATGAAGTTTATGTGATGAGCTCAGACGGCACCGGATCCCTCCGGTTAACCTTCACCCCGGCTGATGAGGATGATCCGGAGTGGGCGCCGGACGATTCCAGAATCGTATTTACATCCGATCGGACGGGACGATGGGAGGTCTATTCCGTGGCGGCCGATGGGTCGAAGCAACACCAAATCACCCGGACGGCCAAGGGGGACAGCATCAATCCGACCTGGTCACCCGACGGGAGAGTTCTTTCGTATGTCAGCAACAAGGATGGGAATTGGGAGGTCTACGCGATTGCGGCCGATGGAACCCATGAACAACGACTGACGCACGATCCCGCCATGGACGGCTTCTGCTGGAACGAGTGGTCTCCCGATGGCCGCGCGATATTGTTTGATTCGAATCGGGACGGGACCTATCAGGTGTACCGGCTGGATCTGGATGGAAATCATCAAAGAAACCTCGCGCCGGTTCGGGCTCCGGTGGAGGGGCCGGCCTGGTCGCCCGACGGGCTTCGGGTGGTGTACACCTCCCGTCAGGACGGCAACTGGGAAATTTATCAGGCAAATGCGGACGGCACCGATCCGCGCCGGTTGACCGTGAATCGGGCGAAAGATTTCAACCCGTTCTGGTCTCCGGATGGGAAAAGGATCGCGTTTGTCTCGGATCGGGACGGACACAACGAAATTTATATCATGAACGGAGATGGGTCCAGCCCACGGCGACTGACCTGGGGGATGACGGATAAGGGCAGGGACCGGCATCGGTGGTCGCCCGACGGATCAAAGATCGCGTACGTCGCCTACACCGGCCATGATAAAAGCAGGAATTTCTCGGTGAATGCCGTGCAACAGCGGGAGCGATTCTCGCCGAGCGATGATTAGCAATCTGGTGGGGACAGATTAGAAATCTGTCCCCGGCAAATGGAGAGACCGATGCGTAAATTGACGGGGATCACGGTGATCGGGATAGTCCTAAGCGGAGCTTCGGCCATGGCGGCCGCTCAACCCGAACTCAAACTCGGTCCGTTGGTGGCCTCCGAGGTCCGGCTCACGACGAGCGAAGAAATGGATTATGTTCCCAGCTTCAGCCCTGATGGAAAGCAGTTGGCTTATACTTCCTACGCTGCAGGGAATGAGGATATCTGGGTCATGGATCTGAATGGGAAGAACGCCCATCCGCTGACAAATGACCCCAAAGGGGACTGGTCGCCGGCTTGGAGCCCGGACGGGAAGACGATCGTCTTTACGTCCAACCGCAGCGGTGTCAACCAGCTTTTACTGATGGAGGTGGATGGCTCAAGCCCCCGCCCCTTAACCCAGCCGGATCCAGAACCGACCACCTGGAGCCGCGATCCTTCTTGGAGCCGTGACGGCAGAATGATTATTTTTACCTCGAACCGGACGGGCAAGGATGAAAACTGGATCATGGATCTGACGACCCGGAGACAGTGGCGTCATTCAATAGGCATGGCCGAGCATTGGCATCCATCCTTCAGCCCGGACGGAAGACAGGTTCTTTTCTCCTCCAATATGAGCGGGGAGTGGGGCCTGTGGCTGTCGGACTTGGAGGGGAAGGGTTTGGTTCGGTTGGTGGCTGACAAACGGTTTGACAACAATCCGGCTGCTTCCTGGAGCCCGGATGGGAAGCGAATCGTGTTCCGGACGGCCGAGTCCAATCTCTGGATGATGAACTCGGATGGATCGAACATGTCCCCTTTGACTGTGGACGGCATGGTCGACGGGTGGCGTTCATCCTGGAGCCCGGACGGCAAAAAGATCGCATACACGTCCTTGCGTTCCGGGAACAGCGACATATGGGTGATTACGTTAAAGTGAGGCGTGAGACGATGGACATAGCTAAAAAACATATTGGCAATTTGAAGGCGAAGATGAGATGGGCATGGGTAATCATGATGATGCTCTCCCTTACCCCTTGCCCCTTGCCTCTAACTGTTCTTTGGGCAAGTCACCAGAGCGGGAACGCTCCGGATGGCCATCGGGTCGAGGCGGCCTTCACGTCCGTGAAGCCGGTTGTGACAAAACCCGGGCATCATGGAAACGGTCTCTTCTATATTACTAATGCGACCACGGATGATCTGGTGATTGTGGACCCGGTCCTAGAGCAGATCGTCAAGACGATCCGCGTTGGAAAACGGCCTCTCGGCGTCACCCTGACGCTGGACGGTCGCTATGCGTTGACGGCTAACTTTGATTCCAATAGCCTTTCGGTGGTGGACTTAAACTTGCTCAAGATTGTCCGGACGGTTCCGGTCGGGGTCGGGCCGGACGGCGTTACGATTACTCCCGACGGGAAATACGCCTATGTGGCTAATTCCGATTCCGATGATCTAACCGTGATTCGAATCAGAGATTGGAAAGTGATCAAGACTCTGCCCGTTGGAAAGGCGCCGGATAATCTCGTTTTCACCCGTGATGGGAAGACGGCCTATTTAACCAACTGCGACTCCAATAATGTGGCCGTGATCGACACCGCCCGAATCGAGGTGGTGCAGTACATCACGGTGGGGACTGTTCCGGAGGGGATTGTTCTCACCCCGGATGAGTCGCGCGCCTATGTGGCAAACAATGTCAGCGATGATGTATCCGTTATTGATCTTCGGACGCGCGCCGTGGTGAAGACCATCCCGGTCGGGGACGCGCCCGCCGGGGTTTCACTGGCCCCCGACGGCCGGCATGTTTATGTGGCGAATGAGCGGGACAATAATATTTCCGTCATCGACTCGACTACCGACGAGGTGGTCAAGACGCTCCCCACCGGAGGAAAATTTCCGGTCGATATCCTTTTTAGCGAGGACGGGCAAAAAGCCTTTATCTCGCATCGCGACTCGAGCGATGTGACGGTTCTGGACCTGGAGACTGAAAAAGTGGTCAAGTCGCTCGGACTTGGGGATTCCATCCACGAGGGAGTAGCACAAAAATGAAGTCGACCAAAACCATCCCGCTGCTTTTTTCCCTGGCTTTAACCAGTTGTGCGACGCTGGGCGGGCAAACCGGAGCCGGGGAGTATCTCTATGTGACGAACGAGGGATCCAATAATCTGGTCGTTGTCGATCTGCAACGCTCCCGGACGATCAAGACCGTGTCGGTGGGCGAGATGCCGGGTGGAGTGGCCTTAACTCGCGACGGACGCCATCTTTACATTGCCAATTTTACAAATACCGTCACGGTTGTGGACACGGACACCCACCAGGTGGTGAACACCATCCCGGTGGGCCTGGGTGCGACGGGATTGGTGCTGACACCGGACGAGCATTTTCTCTATGTCACCAACCGGTCTTCTCATACCGTTTCGGTCGTGGATGTCGCCGGTGGCCGGACGATCAAGACGATTCCGGTGGGGTTAGGCCCCAACTGGATCGATGTAACTCCCGATGGGCGGTTTGTCTATGTGAGCAATGGAAGTTCCAGTGAAGTGGCGGTCATCCAAACGGCCGACAATACCGTTCTGCAGAAAATCAAGGTCGGCGAGATGCCGACGGGCATCAGTGTTTCTCCCAACGGCCGTACGGTCTGGGTGGCGGATTACCCCCGTGGTGTGACGATTATCGACGTGGAGACCCGAAATATCCTAAAGACCGTGGCGGTCGACAGTTTTCCGGCCGGATTGGTCTTTTCACCCGACGGCCGTTTTGCCTACGTCACGAATGTCAGCACGAATAATATCTCAGTGGTGGATACCGCCGATTATCAAGTGGTTCACAGTATTCCGGTCGGGAAGACTCCGGTGGAGATTAAGATTAGCCGCGACGGCCGTTTTGCCTATGTTCTAAATGAGGGATCCTCCGATCTTTCCGTGGTGGATCTTGCGTTGAGGCATGTGGTCCAGACTGTGAAAGTGGGTGTAAAACCGAGCGGGCTTGCCATTCGGCAGCCGTAACGGTTTCACCCTTGAGATATGGATATGAAGGTCGAAAAAAACAACAAAGGTTTGAAAAAATACCGCCGGGCTTGGATTGTTGGGTATGCCTTGGCCGGCCTTTTGATCGGTTGCAGCCAGACCCTGTTAACGAGGGACGTAGGATTTCCGGCTCCGGATCAAACCGAGACGGCGCCGGCGGCGGGAACGATAGTGTACACGTCGAATCCGGACGGCAACTGGGATGTCTACTCGGCAACGACCGATGGCCGGCATTCCCGGCGATTGACCTCAACCCCGGCGGAAGAAGAAGGGTTGATGCCGTCCCCGGATGGAACAAAAATCGCGTTCGTTTCGAAGCGGGACCATGACTACGAAATCTATGTCATGAAACTTGACGGAACCCAACAACAACGGCTGACCCATGTTCGGGGCATCGATGAGGATCCCCAGTGGTTTCCCGACGGGTCGAAAATCCTTTTCGAGTCGTCGCGAGAAGGCAACTGGGATATTTTTGTGATGAATGCGGACGGAACGGATCAGGTCAATCTGACCCGAACCCCCGTTGACGAGGCCGATCCGGCCTTGTCCCCCGATGGAACCCGGATTCTTTTTAAATCACTTCGGGATGGTGCCTGGCGATTGTATGTCATGAACATGGATGGATCGGGTCTTGCCGCGCTGGCCCGGTCGGACTATTCCGAGGGAGCAAATGACGATCCGGTCTGGTCGCCCGATGGAAAACGCATCGCTTTTGTTACGCAGCAAGATGGAAATTCCGGCATCTCTATTATGGACCTTTCAGCGAACGCGACAGTTTCTTTGCCGAACGATTTCCGAAATATCTCTCGGCACCCGGTCAAATACGACGGCCCGGCCTGGTCTCCGGACGGTTCTCAAATTGCATTTGTATCCGGACGTGACGGCAGCCGGAGAATCTATGTCGTGGATCATGACCAATCGATGCCGGTTCCGGTGAGTTCGGTCCCTGTTGAGCGAGGCGTTCCGCAATGGTCTCCTGACGGCCGATGGATTGCGTATATTGCCGGTCCTCCGGAGAACCGGGTGATTCATCTGGTGAATCCGGAGGGTCAGGCGCATCAAGAACTGGAGCATGCAAAAGCCGAAATAGCGGAGCTTCGGTGGGTTCCGGCCGAAACCCCGGTGCGGGTGGGCCGTAGGTCCGAACGATAAGGGGATGAACGATATGATGTTGAAACATTCTGTCCTTGTTTTCAGAAGTATCATGATCGGTGTTTTAGTGTCCGGCGGGCTGGCGGTCTACTGGGACGGGCCGGAGGCGGCCAAGCTGGATATGAGAAAAATCGCCTTTGAGTCGAACCGGGATGGGAACTGGGAAATTTATTCGATGAATGCGGACGGCTCGCAGCAGATCAACCTCACAAAAAACCCGGCCGATGATATTTGGCCTGTCTGGTCCTCCGATGGAAAAAGGGTGGCCTATGTCTCGAACCGGGACGGAAATAAGGAGATCTATGTCATGAACGCGGACGGTTCTCGTCCGGTTCGATTGACGCACGATCCGGCCGAGGATGAGGATCCGTTCTGGTCCCCAGATGGGAGCCGGTTGGCCTTCATCTCGACGCGAGACGGAAACTTCGAGATCTACGTCGTGAACAGCGATGGTACCGGTCTCCGCCGGTTGACGCACGATCCGGCCGAGGACTCCCGGCCATTCTGGTCGCCGGACGGCTCTCGCATCGCCTTCCTTTCGGAACGGGATGGAAACAGCGAAATTTATGTGATGAACAGCGATGGCTCGGGTCAAAAGAACCTGACCCGTAATCCCGGCAGCGATTTCAATCCAAAGTGGTCTCCGGACGGGGCGATGATCGGTTTCGTGTCGAACCGGGACGGAAACAATGAAATCTACCTGATGAGCGCCGATGGATCCAAGACCATGAATGTGACCCGTCATAAAGAAGAGGACGGCCGGGGAGCGTTTTTCTGGGCGCCGGACAGTCAGCAACTGACGGTAATTTCAAACCGCGACGGCAACTGGCAGGTTTATGTAATGAACATCGACGGATCCGGTGTCAAACGGTTGACCACGGGGCCGACCGATGCGGACATTCCGACCTGGTCTCCGGACGGAGGACAAATCACGTTTGTATCCGGGCGGGATGGGCACAACGAGATCTATGTGATGGATCGGGATGGATCCAATCAAAAGCGCCTGACCCGAACGGCTTCGGACAACACCTGGCCGTTCTGGGGACCGATTAAAAAATAGGAAGAATCTTGTGATCCGGGGTCCGAAGGGTTCGGGTATGGAAACAGGAAATGAGGGGAGTGAGGCAATGGAAATCAGAAAGAACCATGTTGGGTCGAAGGCCATTTTTTCATCCGTGTTTTTGCTTCTTGCAATCAGTCTGACGGCTTGCGGCATGCGGGACGTCCCGCTCGATTCATCCGCACTCGATACGACGATCTCCGATCGAATCAGCCGGACCACTCCCGTGATTGTCCGTTTGACCAAGACCGAAACGGACGAGGAGAATCCGGTCTGGTCTCCGGATGGGACCCGCTTGGCTTTTGAATCACGACGGGATGGAAATAAAGAGATCTATGCCATGGATGCGGACGGCCGCCATACCCGAAACCTGACGCAAAGTTCGTCGAACGAGGACGACCCGATCTGGTCGCCGGACAGCCGCCGCCTGTTGTTTGTATCGGACAGGGACGGCAATAAAGAGATTTACGTCATGGATCTGGACGGATCGAATCAAAAGAATTTAAGCCGGAACGCCGAAACCAACGATATATGGCCGATCTGGTCGTATGACGGGGTCCGGGTCATGTTTATTTCGGATCGTTCGGGGAGCTGGGATCTTTATTCGATGACGCCGGACGGATCGGATCAACGACGGCTCACCTCCGCTGCGGCCGTCGAGGATAATCAGAAATGGTCGCCGGACATGAAACATGTTGTCTTTGTGTCCGATCAGAGCGGCAATAACGAGATTTACATCATGGATGGCAAAGGATCCACTCCTCGGGCGCTTACAAAAAACTCGGCGGAAGACACCTGTCCGAACTGGTCCCCGGATGGAAAGCGACTGGCTTTTGTTTCGAATCGGACGGGCAACTGGGAGTTGTATGTCATGGATGCGGACGGTGCGCATCCGCGACAGTTGACCCGGACGCCGGAAGAGGAAGACAGTCCGCGGTGGTCGCCGGATGGAAAGATGATCGCTTTTGTTTCCAAGGGGGAGGCCGGCGCCTATATATCCGTTGTGGATTTGGCCGGCCGCATCCAGAAAACGATGACGGATACCGTTTCGCAGAAAGAGGTGCCCTCCTGGTCGCCGGATGGATCCCGCATCAGCTTTATCGGAAAGGAAAACGGCGGCCCGTGGCAGATTTTTATGATGCATCTCTGGGGGACGGAGCAGGCCAAACGGGAAGTTCGGTCGTAGGTTCTTGATGCCGTTCTCTCGAGGGGAAGATGTCCGGAATTCAAAGGCGGTCCGTTATAAGTTCGATTGGGATAGGTTTTGTTCTCGCAGGATGCATGGGAGTCGGGGGATTCGAACAGGAATCGGATGCGATTGATCCGGTTTCGCGTGGACCGTGGCTGGCCTTCACCGTTCTTCAGGGGAAAGGCCGGGATATTTACATCGTGCAACGGGACGGCAGAGGGCTTCGGAATGTTACGCGGGGCCGCGGAAAAAATATCTGGCCGGCGTGGTCGGCGGATGGTCAACGACTGGCCTATGCCAGCAACCGCGATGGCAATTGGGAGATCTACAGCATGACCCTCGCAGATTTAAAGGAGACCCGGATGACTCGGACACCCGAGCGGGAAGGCGCTCCCGCGTGGTCGCCAATGATGTCCGGGGGTCCGTGCGATGGACGGGGACAGATTTCAAATCTGTCCCCCCCGGATGCTCCGATGTCCCCAGGCCCCGCGCAGCCCCTATCGAAGCCAGAGGGCTGCTTTGGAGACCGAGTGGTTTTTTTGGTCGGAGAAGAAAACCATCGGGAAATCTATCTAATGGATGCTGACGGACAGCGAAGAACCCGGCTGACCTATTTTACGGGCGATAAAGTTGCGGCGGCCTGGTCTCCGGACGGGAAGACGGTCGCCTTTGAGTCCAACGCCACCGGCCATTGGGAGATCTATCGGGTGGACGTGGAGGGTGGAAACCCGGTTCGATTGACCGCCGCGCCAGCGGACAATGAAACGCCGGTCTGGTCGCCGGACGGAAAAAAAATCGCGTTTGAGTCCAACCGGGACGGCAACTGGGAGATCTATGCGATGTCGGCCGATGGGTCCAATCCGATTCGCCTCACGCGAATGGCCGGCGCTGAGTCGAATCCGACCTGGTCCCCGGACGGCGACCGGTTGGCTTTTGAGTCAATTCAACAGGGAAAGGGCGAGATTTTCGTCGTCAATGTTGAGAGTCAGGAGATAGAGAACCTCACGAATCATCCTGCAAACGACAACGCCCCTCAATGGTCCCCGGATGGAAAACAGATCGCCTTCAGTTCAGATCGTGACGGCACCGAGCAGATTTACGTGATGGATCCCGACGGATCCCAATTAACGCGGTTGACCCAACTGGAAGGAGAAAGCAAGTGGCCCTATTGGTCACCTTAATTATTCCCATCGTTGTTCTCGTCAGCCTGGGTTGCGGGAGCATCACCCCTTCCATCGTCGATCCGTTGAAGGGAAATCAACCCTATGCCTCGGAAGAGGAAGATCAGCCCATGGATCTGCGCGAGGGCAAACCGGTTTATATCTGGCCGGTTTCATCGCCGGACGGAAGGCGAATCGTCTTTGTTTCGAATCGCGACGGCAACACCGAGCTGTATGTCATGAACGCGGACGGTTCAAATCCGGTGAACCTTACGAGAAACCGGGGGGAAGACGGAAACGGAAGTTACGCCTGGTCTCCGGACGGCGGCCGGATCGTTTTCTCTTCCCGGCGCAGCGGAAATTGGGAGATTTATACGGTGAAGCCCGATGGACGGGACCTGCGGCGCCTGACGAAATCGAACGGGCAGGATTACAATCCCGTCTGGTCTCCGGACGGTCATTGGCTGGCCTTCGCATCGAATCGCAGCGGGAGCTGGCAGATCTACCGCATGCATCCGGACGGAACGGGTTTGGAGGCCTTGACGGCAAGCCTGAAAGATAATGATGCGCCGGTCTATTCGCCGGACGGGAAAGAGTTGGCCTTCATCTCCAACCGGAGCGGGAGCTGGGATATCTTCCGAATGCCGTCCGGCGGGGGCGAGGCGGTTGCCTTGACCGACTTTCCCTCGGACGAAGACCACCCTCGATGGTCTTCCGATGGACAAAGGATCATCTTTGAATCGGATAAAGACGGGAATTGGGAGGTTTATACCCTGCGGGCCGATGGGACGGATCTCCAGGGGTTAACGCACACCCCCGCCGCCGAATCCAGCCCGGTTTATTCTCCGGACATGAGACATGTCGCGTTTGCCTCTTACCGCGATGGGAATCCCGAAATCTATCTCATGAACGCGGACGGTTCCAACCAAACGCGCTTAACGTTCAATCCCGGCAATGATATCTGCCCCTATTGGTCCCCGGACGGGACCAAGATCTATTTCTCATCCAATCGCGGAGGTCGGGAAGAAATTTATGCGATCCGGATGGAGGATTACCAAGAGATCACCGTAAGCCTTCCTTCGGATGAAGAAGGTTCTCACGGCATGGGCGGCTATTTTGAAGAGCATCCGATCTGGTCCCGCGACGGTCGCCGGATCACGTTCGTGACAGGTCGGGATCAAACACGGCAATGGCAGGTCATTGATCTTGAAGCCGGCCGGGTTGAGCGCGCGGCGGCCGAACTGTCTGGGGAGCGGTCACACACCCATGTTACGGCGAGCAGCAATCCTGCGATGCCACCGGATGCGGTCTTGTCGCATGATGGCCGCTGGATCGCGTTTGAATCCAACCGCGATGGAAATTGGGAAATCTATCTGGCGGCGGCGGACGGATCAAATCCCATGCGGTTGACGACGGCCCCGGGTCCGGATATTCATCCGGCCTGGTCGCCCGACGACCGGCAAATCGCGTTCACCTCGCACCGCGACGGTTCCTCCGCCATCTACGTGATGGACCGTGACGGTCGGAATCTGAAATCCGTCGTGCGGCATCCTTCCGCGTGGCTTCCGGTCTGGTCGCCGGACGGGGAAACCCTCTATTTTGTCGCCGAGCGGGGCGGGCATGACGAATTGTACCGGAAGAATTTGACCACGGAGGAGACCGTTTCTTTGACGCCGTCGGCAGTCAAGGACGGCGTCCATATCTGGCATCCGACGGTCAGCCCGGACGGCCGGTGGCTGGCCTACGTGACGAACATCACTGGAGAGTACCGCGTTTGGGTTTCCACCGCAACAGGTTCGGAGAAGCGGTTGTTGACCCAGACGATCAAAACGCGCTGATCGGAAGTCAATCGTAGACGGTCCGGGGAAAGACAATGAGACATTATCGAGGAGTATTGACAATGAACGGATTCAAAAGGTTTTTTTCGGCAGTAATTCTCCTATTGACCGGATGCACCGGATTCGGAACGCCGTCCGTGAGCGTCCCGGCTCCCATTCCGGACTTCTTCAAGCTCTACTTTATCTCGTACCGGGACGGCCAGCGCGAGCTTTACATGATGGAGCCCGATGGCTCGGACCAGAAACGGCTGACCCACAATGAGGGGACCGTGGATTATGCCGTGGCCTCGCCGGATGAAAAACTGGTGGCCTTTGTGCTGGATGTGAAGGGAAACCGCGATATCTTCCGGATGAATGCCGATGGGACGGATGTCCGACAGCTGACCCACACGCCGGCCGCCGAGACGTCGCCTCGTTGGTCTCCGGACGGCAAAAAGATCGTTTTTATCTCGGACCAGGACGGCGGCAATGCCGGCCGTGTGACTGCGGGTGAAGTCTATATCATGAATGCCGATGGGACGGCGATCAAGCGTCTCACATTTGCCGGAAAGGGAGAAGACGATCCTTCCTGGTCTCCGGATGGGCGATACATCCTGTTCACCAGTCAGCGGGACGGCAATCAGGAGGTCTACATCATGAATTTGGACGGTTCCGATCAGCGGAATCTGTCGAAAAGTCCCGCGCTGGACTGGAACCCGTTTTGGTCTCCGGACGGCAAAAAAATCGGGTTTGTCACGACGCG